>CAVJSG010000285.1:0-2096 GCA_963651895.1 Campylobacteraceae bacterium | reverse complement strand
TTGCAAAAGCACAATGTTTTCCTCAGCGGCGGGGCGGGCGTGGGCAAGTCCTACCTCACAAACGAGCTAAAACTCGCCTACAAAAAGTCGGGCAAAAGCGTGGTGTCGCTGGGCTCCACGGCGATTTCGGCGTTTAATGTCGGCGGTGTAACGCTTCACAGCTTTTTTGCCTTTGGGCTTTGCGCGAATTTAAGCGAGCTTGCGCTTTTTGATAAAAAGCAAAAAGAAAAGCTAAAAAAGCTGCGCAAAACCCTGCGGGAGCTTGATTTACTGATAATCGATGAAATTTCTATGGTGAGTGCGGAAATTTTTGATTTAATCGCCTTTCGGCTGAGAAATAGTGAATTTTCAGGCAAAATTCTCATCGTGGGCGACTTTTTTCAGCTGCCCCCTGTGCTAAAAGCCGAGCAAAGGGGCGTAAATTCATTGTTTTGCGGGCATTATGCCTTTTCGTCCTTGTCGTGGGCGGATTTTGCTTTCAAAAATGTGCTTTTAAACACCTCCAAACGCACGAAAAATAAGCGTTTCTACAACTATCTCTCGGCTATGCGAAAGGGCGAGTTGAGTGGGGAAATTCTGCGTTATTTTGAAAAAATGCTCATAAATTCGCAGGATTTAAACGAATTGAGCGATGATTTTACCTTGCTTTGCGGCATAAATAAAAAGGCGGACGCCATAAATGAGCAAAAACTCGCCAAAATCGAGGGCGAAAGCCTCGTTTTTCGCGGCATTTGCGATAAAGTTGATTTCACTTTGAACGATTTAGTGCTTGAAAAGTGGGTGAAAAGCCTGTCCGTGCTTGATGAGTTGCGCCTCAAAGTCGGTGCGAAGGTGATTTTCTGCGTAAATAACTACGAGGCGGGCTACTACAACGGCGAGCAGGGCGAGGTTCGCGCCCTCATCAAAGAGGACGGAAAGACTTATATACAGGTGCTTAAAGACAACGCGAGCCTTGTGAAGCTCGCTCGTTACGAGTTTAGGCTCGAAGATTACAGCGCGGATGGCGAAGTGCTGGCGACTTTCTCGCAGTTTCCCATCAAACTTGCCTATGCCATCACGATTCACAAGTCGCAAGGTATGAGCATAGCACGGCTGGTGTGCGACATAGACAACATTTTTGAGAACGGACAGCTCTATGTCGCGCTTTCGCGGGCGATTGAGCCAAAAAATTTACGCATTTTTTGCACTAGAAGCGATTTTAAGGGCTACTTCGCAAATGCCCTTAAATTCGATAAATCCGTGCAGGAATTTTACTCAAAGGGCGAATTTTTAAGCCTAGAATGAGGGGGAATGATGAAAAAATGGCTGATTTTAGGGCTTTTAAGTGCATTTTTATGCGCCGAGAGCCTGAAAATAGAGAATTTGCGCACCGAGCTTTACAGCAAAAGTGCGGCAAACACACTAAAAAAGCTGCAAATTTCGCTAGAATTTGAGGGCGAGGGCTTGCGCGCAAATCAAAGCAAGGTGCTAGATGCCACGAACACCGTGATTTCAAGCTTTTTCTACGAGGACATTTTCACCGAACTTGGCAAAACGCGTTTTAAAGAAGCCGTGAAAAAATTCGCCGCAAAGCACTATAATTTAGGCATTTCAAGCATTTACATTTTGTCTTTAAAGGGCATTGAGACTTTTGATTTGGACGAGCTAAAAGACTTTTTGCAGGACATTGAAACCCCCGCAAACACGAGAAAAAGGCAGCTCAAAAAGGCTTTGGAGCAAAATTCCACAACTTTTAACGCCCCCAAAGTGCCGAAAATCGCGCCCTTGCCGAGTATCAGCTCGCTACTCACTGACAGCGCGAGCCTCAATGTCGATGACATAGACTTAAAAAGCCTGAATTTGCCCGACTTGGAGCTAGTGCGCGACATAGTCCCGCAAGCTATAAGGCTAAAAGACGGCAACTTCACGGGGTTTTGAATTTGATTGCTAGGCATTTTAGGATGCAAATTTGCGCAAATTCATTGAATTTTGGATAAATTTCGCAATTTCACCAAAATTTGCAAATTTTCACGCCAAATTCAGCCGCACCAAGCCGCACGAACTCAAAGCCCTATTTACTCGCCTTTTCGATATACTCGCCGCGCGTTGTATCCACG
>CAVJSG010000284.1:0-2107 GCA_963651895.1 Campylobacteraceae bacterium | reverse complement strand
CTTTGCGCGGCGTGTAATTTGGCAAAGAGTGATAAAATTTAGGCTAAAATTCACGGATTTTTTGTGAAATTTGCGTGAATTTTTAAGAAATTTATGGAATTTAACGAGTGGCGCGGCAAAATCCGTGAATTTATTTTGAAAATTCACGCTGCCGCGTAAATTTTTGCCAAAATCCGTGAATTTTCAGCGAAATTCACGCTTTTTTAGGCGACTTTTAAAATCGGCGGTGTGAATTTTTTACAAAATTTGTGAAAAATTCACGCCACTTGCCAAAAAAAGCGTGAATTTTGCCAAAAAGCAGGGGGCTAGTAAGGATTTCACACACCCCGCAAGAGAACAAGTCCTTAACTCACGGAACAATTTTAGCGAAAATTTAGTGAAATTTGAGTGGATTTTTGAATTTTGGTGTGAATTTATATGAATTTCGACATAAAATTTGTGAATTTTGTTGAAATTTTGGCGAAATTTCGCCCCTTAATGCCCTAATACCCCTTAAATAAGTCTTGGTGTCTGCCTATTCTCACAAGATAAAGCACATCAGGGCTTGTCCTATAAATCAAAACTAAATCAGGCTTTATGTGGCAATCTCTGCACCCTTTGTAGTCAAAGTTCAGCGCGTGGTCTTTGTGCTTGGGGGCTAGGGGCTGTTTTGCCACGAGTGCCTTTATAACCTTGTCAAGCTCTGCTAGCTCGTTTTGGCTGATAAGTCCTTGTTTCAAAGCCCTTTTATAGTCCTTTTTGTAGGAATTTTCAAGCTCTATTTTCATTTTCAAGCTCTGCTAGCATTTGCTGATGAAAGTCATAAGCACTAAATTCGCTCGCTTCTACGACTTGTCCCTCGCCGTTTATGCTTTCTCGCAAAGCCTTTATAGTCTCATCGTTTGGCTCGTATTTATCGGCTAGTGCCTGCTCGATTTGCGCCTTTTTGCCTTGCAAATTTTCTATTTGTTTGTCTAGCTTGGCGATTTGTTCGCTGGTGCTGTCAAGCTCTTTAAAAAGCATTTCGTGGGTATAAGTGCTGTAATCAACCTTTGCAGCTTTTGCGGTTCTTGCATTTGCGCTCATTTTTGCCCCCTTGAATTTGCCCTAAATTTTAGCAAAAATTTGTGAATTTTGCTGAATTTTTGGCGCAAATTTGATAAATTTTAAGAATTTCTACCAAAAATGAACGATTTTTTGCTAAAATTCCAAGCCAAAGGGCGAAAATGGGCAAGAAAGAACAAGCGCAAAGGGACAACGAAGTAGCGGTGAAGTTTTTGGTCATCATAGTAACCGCTATCATCGCAATAGTGGGCTTTGCCATCGCAAACATAGAGACTTTAAGCACTCGCCAAATATATCTAGGCACGGGTGCGACTGCCTGCTTGGTGGTGCTGCTAATCATCGCCGCGAGAGTGTATTGGATGAGCAGAAATAGACTTTAAGGGGGCAAAATGAGTGCTGAAATTTTAGTGGCTTTGGGGCTTTTTGGAGTGCTTTTTATGGCGTGGTTTATGCTAAAAATCGCAAGCGAGTATAAACAGGCGTGATATGAACGGCGTATTTATGGTGCTTTTCTCGCTATTTGTAGCGGTTGGGGGCATTATGTATTTGCTTTATAGTCTTTGGCAGGACTACAAAGAGCCAAAAGCGCAAGTTTAGGGCATTTTGTGTGAATTTTCTTTGAAAAGTTGCTAAAAATTCAGCAAAATTCACGCGCTTTTGTGTGAATTTTTGTTTAAATTTCGCCGTTGTTTAACAAAAATTTTGCTATAATTTTCACTAGGTTTTGTGCTATGCTCTCCAAAGTCCGAGCTTTTGGGGTCATTTATAGCATTAAATGCTTCGCGTGGGCGTTGTGGCTCGGCATCGCTTAACCTCGCGACACCCAAAAATTTATCTTGGCGTTAGTGCCTTGATTGCGATTTTAACTTTTTGTGCTATAAGTTCCACTGCGAGTCCATTTGGCGTTGCCCTTACTCGCTCGGCTAGTAAAAATTTGGATAAGGCTAGCGTTTTCGTTGGCGGTTAAGGTAATGTGCGAGGTCGTCTCGCCCCCCGTCAGCACTAACTGCGGCTTGTTGCTCTGAAAAATTAGCTTGGGGCGTAAAGGTGCTGGCGTTAATTT
>CAVJSG010000283.1:0-2108 GCA_963651895.1 Campylobacteraceae bacterium | reverse complement strand
GATATATTCCCCGTCAAAACACGCCTTGCAATAATGCGCGCCATCCGCCTCACCGATGCTTTTGTAAAGCCCGTTGAGCGATAAAAAATGCAGCGAATCCGCGCCGATAAACTCGCAAACTTCGCGCTCATCTTTGTTTGCGCAAATTAGCTGCGCGGAATCGGGCGTATCCACGCCATAAAAGCAGGGCGCGATGGTTTTGGGTGAGGCGATGACGAGATGGATTTTACGCGCACCGGCTTTGCGCAAAATATCCACGATTTGCCTGCTAGTCGTGCCGCGCACAATGCTATCATCAATCACCACAATGTCCTTGCCCGCGATGAGTTCGGCGATGGGGTTTAGCTTTAAGCGCACTTTAAGTTCGCGTGTTTGCTGCGTTGGCTCGATAAAAGTGCGCCCAATGTAGTGGTTTCGCACGATTCCAAACTCAAAGGGAATCCCGCTTTCCTGCGCGTAGCCGATTGCTGAAATCACGCCACTATCAGGCACGGGAATCACGCAATCAGCGCTAATTTTATGCTCCCTAGCGAGCTCAACGCCCATATTCTTGCGAATCTCATAGACGCACTTGCCAAAAACCACGCTGTCAGGGCGCGCGAAATACACAAACTCAAAAATGCAGTGCTTTTTATTTGGGGCGAAAACCTGAATGCTTTCGATTTTGGCGTGTTTGGGGGCTTTTGGGGCGGAATCGGCGCTTTCTCGCGCGGAATCCGCAGAATCCACGCTAAAAATCACCATCTCACCGGGCTCTATGTCGCGGATAAATTTTGCGTTGATTAAGTCAAACGCGCAGGTTTCGCTCGCCACGACAAAGCCCTTGCTGCCGTCGTCATTTGTGATTTCGCCAAGGCTTAACGGACGGAATCCATAAGCGTCGCGCATCGCAAAGAGCTTGCCGCGGCTTAAAAGCACGAATGAATACGCGCCTTTTAGGCGTTTTAGCGATTCTACGATTCTATCTCGCAAGCGTTTTCCGTGGCTGTGGGCGATTAGGTGTATGAGATTCTCGGTGTCTAGGTGACTTTGGAATATCGAGCCTTGATTTATCAGCTCTTCGCGGACTTCTTTGGCGTTTGTAAGGTTGCCGTTGTGCGCGAGTGCGATTTCGCCAAGCGAATATTTCGCGAAAATGGGCTGCACATCGCATTTGGAGTCTTCCCCCGCCGTGGAGTAGCGATTATGCCCGATACTAGCGCCCCCCACTAATTTCTCCAAACCGCCCTTAAATATGGAGGTTACGAGCCCTTCGCCTTTTAGTGTGGTGATTTTGTGTCCGTCTGTGGTGGAGATTCCGCTTGATTCTTGTCCGCGGTGTTGCATTGCAAATAGCGCGTAGTAGCACAATGCCGCGCTTCGATTTGAGTTAAAAACGCCTACCACGGCGCATTTTTCTTTCTACGTTTCCATATATCCCCCTTATATGCGGCGTTTTAACTATGCAGATTTAGCGCGTCCTTGATTCCATAAAATCCGCTTTTTTGCCCCACAAGCCACTTGCCCACGCTAATCGCCCCACGCGCGAAAGTCATCCTACTCGTGGCGTTGTGCGTGAGCTCGATAAACTCGCCGTCCATATAAAAGCCAACCGTATGCCGCCCCACGACATCGCCCCCGCGTAGGCTCATAACGCCGATTTCATCCTTGCTGCGCTCCCCTATCGCGCCATCCCTGCCGCTAACGCGAACGCTATCGATATCTAGCCCCCGCGCTTTTGCGACGCTCTCAGCCAAACTCAACGCCGTGCCAGAGGGCGAATCCTTCTTCATCCTATGGTGAATCTCCACGATTTCAATGTCGCTCTCTCTAAGCGCGCTAGCCACGATTTCAGCGATATTATTTAGCACGACAATGCCGCGCGACATATTACTCGCGTAGAGAATGGGCATTTTCTGCGAAGCGGCGCACAGCAGGTCTTTTTGCATCGCGTTAAGCCCCGTAGTGCCGATGACGATGGGCTTGGCGCATTTCTCATTATCAATCGCGCAGTCAAGCAGCAGCTGCGTCGCCTCAGGGCTTGAAAAGTCAATGATTAAGTCGTTTGACTCCAAAAAGACTTTTATATCATTCGTCACCAAAACGCCCTTGGGGATGGAGTATTGCAG
>CAVJSG010000282.1:0-2114 GCA_963651895.1 Campylobacteraceae bacterium | reverse complement strand
TTTCCCCCAAATTCGCGTGAATTTTTGTGATATTTTATCAATTTATTAAAACGATATTGCTAACATAGCTGAAATTTTTTTGGGAAATTCGCTGGGCATAAGCGTGAAAAAGCGTGAATTTGAAAGCGTAAAAGCGCGAATTTGACAGCGTGAATTTAAAACAAAATTTAGCAAAAAGAGACAAAAAATGGCTTTTAAAAACGACATAAAAGTAGCGGTTTTGGGCTATGGGACGGTGGGAAGTGCCGTGTGCGAGGGGCTGCTGAAAAACGAGGAACTCATAAGGGCGCGGTGCGGGGCGGCGATAAAGCCTGTGGTGGCGGTGGCACGCAGCCCAAAGCCCGCCGCGTGCGTTCCTGTGAGCACCGATTTAAACGAAGTGCTCGGCAGAGATGATATAGACATATTTGTGGAGCTTATGGGCGGCGTGGATACCGCGTTTTCAGCGGTTAAAAGCCTTTTAGCTCGCTCAAAGCCCATAATCACCGCAAACAAAGCAATGCTCGCCCATCACCGCTACGAGCTGGCAACACTCGCCAAAGGCACATTTTTTGGCTACGAGGCGAGCGTAGCAGGGGGGCTTCCCATCATCAAAGTCCTAAAAGAAGGGCTTTGCGCGAACGCCATCACGCGCATTTGCGGCATTTTAAACGGCACGAGCAACTTCATTTTAAGCTCGATGAGCGAAAGCGGCGCGAGTTTCGAGGCGGCTTTAAAAGAAGCTCAAAGGCTTGGCTACGCCGAGGCTGACCCGAGTTTTGACATAGAGGGCTTGGACGCGGCGCACAAGCTGCTGGTGCTTTCAAGCCTCGCCTTTGGCTTAAAAGCCCGCCCGGACGACATTTTAATCGAGGGCATCACGCAAATTTCAAGCGAGGATATGTTTTTTGCGCACGAGTTTGACTACGCCATCAAACTTTTGGGCGTGGCAAAGTGCGCCGATGGCGGTGCTGTCGAGCTGAGAGTGCATCCGGCTATGGTGGATAGGGACAAAATGCTCGCAAAAGTGGGCGGAGTGATGAACGCCGTGAGCGTGGTGGGCGATTTGCTGGGCGAAAGCCTCTACTACGGGGCTGGGGCGGGGGGTGCTGCCACTGCAAGTGCGGTGATAAGCGATTTGATGGGTTTTGCGCGGCTACAAAACGCGAAGGGAGCAATGCTTGGCTTTGAAAAAGAGCCTAAATTCACGCTCACACCGCGCGGCGAGATTTACACGAAGTATTATTTGCGCCTAAAAGTCGAGGATAAAATCGGCGTTTTAAGCAAAATCACGCAGCTGATGAGTGCGGCGGGCATTTCGGTGGATAGTTTCTTGCAAAAGCCCAAGAAATCGAGCTTCTCCACGCTTTACTTCACCACGCACCACAGCTTTGAGCGCCAAATTCAAGCACTTTTGGGCGAGCTTGCGCGGCAGGATTTTGTCAAAGAAAAGCCCTTTATGATGAGGATAGAGCAGTGGGACTGAGAGCCTATTTAAGCGGCATTTTGGGCGAGGATGCGGCGTGCAAATACCTGCAAAATCAAGGTTTTGAGCTCATCGAACGCAACTTTCACTCGAAATTTGGGGAGATTGACATAGTGGCAAAAAGGGGCGAAATTTTGCATTTTATCGAGGTGAAAAGCACGGCAGGCGATTACGAGGTGGCTTACCGCGTGGATAGGGCGAAGTTTGAAAAGCTTTTAAAGGCTGTGGATTTTTACCTGCTAAAACACGGGCTTGACGCGGATTTTCAGATGGATTTACTTTGCATTTACAAAAACCGCGTGGAATTTAGGGAAAATATCACTTTGTAGGGGGTTTTTGGGATGAATTTTTGGGCGAATTTTGGGGTAAATTTGGCTGAATTTTGTGAATTTTTGGATAAATTTGGTGAATTTTAAGGCAAATTTCCTAAAAAATTCACACTGCTTGTGAATTTCCGTGAAATTTTAGCGCAAAATTCACGCTTTTTTTAAGTGGCGCGAAAAATGCGTTAGAGTGTCATTGCGAGCAAAAATGAGCGTAGCGAATTTTTGCGTGGCAATCCACACTACAAAAAGCTGTGAAATTTGCCATTTTTTAAAACACTTTTTAAACAAGAAACGCTCAAAAAATTCACGCCAAAATCGTAAAT
>CAVJSG010000281.1:1194-2121 GCA_963651895.1 Campylobacteraceae bacterium | reverse complement strand
AAGCCTGATTTTAGCCAGCTTTTTAATGTTTGCGTGCTGCTGCTTAAAAACATAGGAAACGGCTTGAAATTTAAGGCTTACATTTGCTTTGGCTTTATGTTATTTCCTACATTTGCCGTCATCGTGGCGTGGCTAATGCAGTCTAACAAGAAGCTCGAACAATATGGAAACGCTGAATTTGCAGACCTCTCTAATGAGGAAACTTGGAAAAAGATGAATTTAAGCAAGGACAAGGGCTTAATGCTTGGTTGCCTTGTGGATAAAAATAGCGTAACAGGCAAGGAAAAAAGGACTTTTGTGAGGGCTACGCAGCCCCTTTCGTGCCTTGTGGTTGCACCGCCTGGCACGGGAAAAACGGCTAGTATAGCCTTGCCAAATTTGTTTTCGATACCAAATTCTTGTGTGGTGCTTGATATTAAGGGCGAGCTTTTTCAAAAGACAGCTGGGTATAGACAGCAAAACTTTAACAATGAAATTTTGCGCTTTTCCCCCTTTTCAGACGATAACACAATGTTCTTTAATCCTTTCGATAGGACTGCGATTAAGGATATGAATTTCGTCCAAAGAATGAAGTTAGCCGAGCAAGTTGCAAGCACGATTTTTGTGGGAGAAAAAGGTAAGGAAAACGACCATTGGATAGTATCAGCCAAAACCCTCTTTACATTCTTTGCACTTTATAGAATGTCAAGGTATGACCACACGGATTTAGCCGAACTCGCACAAGCTCCAAAAGCAGATTATTACTACGAGCTAAAAGGCGAATTTTCACAAGAATGTCAAACAAGGGACGAAGACACTAACGAAATTAAAAGAAACTACGACATAGACGCATTTAAAGTGTTTATGAAACAAACAGCAAATGACGAGGATTTAGAGGATATTATTAGAAATCAAGCGCGCGCCTATACAACATCCGCAGAGCAAGAA
>CAVJSG010000281.1:0-1184 GCA_963651895.1 Campylobacteraceae bacterium | reverse complement strand
GTGTAAAAAGCACCTATGATACCTTTATGAAAGTCTTTGCAAATCCCCAAGTAGCAAAAAGCGTGAAATCTATGAGCTTTAACTACGAGGATTTGCGCGAGAAAAAAATCACGCTTTATGTGGTAATTGACAGCAATGACATTGAAATTCTAGCACCATTAGTTAGAATTTTGATAGAAAGTATTTTCAAATACCTTATGACAACGGAAAATTCAAACCCTGACAAATTCATCTACTTCATTTTAGACGAATTTGTGAGATTTGGCAAAATGCCCTATTTGCTTGAAGCACCAGCACTTTGCCGCTCTTATGGGCTTATACCTGTGTATATCACTCAAAGCTACGAGCAAATAAAGAAGTATTATGGGGATGATGACCAAAAAATCATCAAGGCAAATGTGGGTTATCAAGTGGTATTTAGGATGAATAGCCCAGAGGATGCGAAAATTTTAAGCGATACCATAGGGGATTTAACGAGAGAAAAGCTCTCTCAAAGCAAGGGTAACTTTGACTTCTTTAAACGCAACGACAGCGTTTCAAACGAGGGCTATAAGCTAATAACCCCACAAGACATTATGAGTAATCCAGCCGACCAAATTTACATTTTAATCGGCGGATATTTCAACCGCCCTATAAAAGCAAAGGTAAATATGTGGTTTAAAGTGCCTGAATGGAAAGGGGCTGATAAAATTCCTCTCATAATCAAAAAGGACGAGGAAAACACTGAAAATAGCGAGGACAATGAAAATGCTGAAAACACTGAAAACGCTAACGGCAAAAACACAAACGAAACAGCCGCAAGCACTGAAAACGGCGAAAATTCACAAAACGCCGAGACAAACGCTGATAACAAAGACGAACAAGGCACTGAAAATAATGAGGATAATAAGGCAGATACTTCGTCTAGTGAGACTCAACAAACGCTAAACAAGGACGAAAACGCTGCAAAAGTGGTTGAAAATGAAAGCGAAGTAAAAGTCGGCGAGAGAATAAAACCGCCATTTAAGGCTAAAAAACACAATTTTCACGCCGAACCAAAGCAAACCGAAAAAGCCGATGAAAGCCCTAGTGCTAATCACGGCTTTAAGGTTACAAGGTAGTTGCTATGACATTTAAGAATTCAAATTTGTGTGAATTTTTAAATGTCCTAGCAATAGGGCAAATACTCAAAGAAAGGAAGCCTT
>CAVJSG010000280.1:0-2126 GCA_963651895.1 Campylobacteraceae bacterium | reverse complement strand
TTTCTAGCTTGCGCCTTGTCAATGGACACTTTTGCCGTGTCTTTGTGCAAGGGCTTTTCGGCACAAAGGCTTACGGCAAGGCACTACCTCATCGTAGGGGCGTATTTTGGGGGCTTTCAGGCGTTAATGCCCGCTTTGGGCTACCTTGTGGGCGGGGCTTTCGCGAGTTTTGTTGCACAAATCGACCACTACATAGCCTTTGGGCTGCTCGCCTTCGTGGGCGCAAAGATGATTAAAGAGAGTTTCGAGCACGCGGACAACGCCTGTGAGCCCTTTGAGTTCAAAACTATGCTCGCGCTCGCGGTGGCTACGAGTATAGACGCGCTCGCGGTGGGCGTGAGCTTTGCCTTTGTGCGCTTTGATGGGCTTGGCGTGTGGCAAGCTATCGCTATAATCGGGCTTATCACCTTTTGCATTTGCGTTTTGGGCGTTAAAATCGGGCACAAACTAGGCTGTGAGAGTGCCTTTGGCAACAAACTTGGCAAAAAAGCCGAGCTAGTAGGCGGCGTAGTGCTTGTAGGACTTGGCATTAAAATACTCGTGGAGCATTTGGGGTAAATTTTGGGCTAAAATTTAGAAAATGCTAAATTTTGCCGCTTAAAATGCCTAGAAATTGCTTTTAAATTTAAAAAATTTACCGCGACAAGCCATTTTAAGCCGCTATTTGCAAGTCAAAACTCCGTCCCGGCGTCCAAAATCCCCCCGTAAAAAAGCCATAAAAATAATGCTCCAAGCGCGATACGATAAACGCCAAATGGCATAAAATCAAAACGCGAGATGAAGCGTAGAAAAAGTTTGATGACGAAAATGGCGACTACAAAAGCCGTGCAAAAGCCGATGAGCAGGGGCACGAGCGTGTCCGCGCTCGCAAAAAGCTGCGGATTTTTGTAAATGTCATAGCCCGTGGCTACGCACATCGTGGGCAGGGCGAGTAGGAAGCTGAACTCTGTCGCGACCCTGCGGTGCAGCCCCAAGAGCAGTCCGCCCACTATGCTAGCCCCGCTGCGCGAGGTGCCCGGCACTATGGCGAGGGCTTGGAAAACGCCGATGAGAAAGGCTTGTTTGAGGCTTATGCTGTCGAGGCTTTGCGTGGTGTGGGCGCGGTTTGAGCGGGTTTTTTCGATGATGATGAACGCCAAACCCCCTAAAATCAGCATAAAAGCCACTACATAGCCGTTGAAAAGCCCTTTGATAAAGGGATAGAGCAGCAACCCCGCCAAACCTGTGGGCACAAAGGCGATGGCGAGCTTGCACCACACCGCAACGCCCTGTGTAAGCCGTCTCCAAAAAAGAAACACCACTGCAAGTATGGAGCCTAGCTGAATGATGATGAGAAAACTTTTCCAAAAGCCGTCATTTAGGCTTATGCCGAGTATGCTAGTCGTTAAAATCATATGCCCCGTGCTTGAAACGGGCAAAAATTCAGTCAAACCCTCGACTACGCCGAGGATGAGGGCGTTGAAATTCATTATTTTCCTTGTTTTTCGGCTTTTTGAGTGTGAATTTTAGCGTATTTTGTAAAAAAATTTACAAAATTTTATTTTTTTGGGGGGAATTTTTTTGGAATTTTGGTGTGGTTTTGTGAGGCGGAGGGTGATTTCGTCATTGTGAGTGGTTTTTTAAGGTAGGCGAAAAATGCAAGAAACGCCGTCATTGCGAGCTTTTGTAAAAAGCCTGCGGGCGAGAGTGCCCACAGGTGCGTGGTTTAAAAGAGTTTGTTGAGCAGTTTGTTAGTCTGCTTTTTAGCCTCGTCTTTGGCTGCCTCTTTTGCCTCGGACTTCTTGCTTGCGGCAATTTCCTTGGCACTCTTGCCACTTAAAGCTTGTCCAACGATGTCAGAAGCTTGCTCTGCGGCATTTGCTTTGAGCTGTTCCTTATCCACAGCTACTAGCGAAGTGGCACCAAACGCTGCAACGAGCGCGACTAGAAGTAGTTTTTTCATAATTTATCCTTTTGAATTTAGGCTTTTTTAGCCTTTTGGGTTTAAATTTTTACCCTATTTAAGAGCTTTCGCTCCACCTATGCCGTGAAATTCACAGCCACCGAAGTATCGCCAAAGCGACTTTTAGAATTTCGTCAAACAATCATACTTTCCTCCTTTGAAATGAATTTTTATCAGCTTGCAC
>CAVJSG010000279.1:0-2141 GCA_963651895.1 Campylobacteraceae bacterium | reverse complement strand
ATCAATCAAACTCCCTACATATTTTCTTAATAGCCCTATAAACAAAGGGCGTTGTGCCTTTGGTGTCGTTGAGAATTTTTGTCCGCATATTTGGCTTAATTTCTCTACGAAATTTCTCAATAGCCCATTTGCTACTTGGGTGATTTATGTCTTTGCCATAAGCCCTTAAACCCATAACAAGCACAGAACTTATGCGGTATTTAAAGCCTATGTCTCGTGGCGGAACCCTTTTAAAATGTAGTGGCAGTCCATTAAAAAGCGTTAAGGTGCGATTTTTGCCACTACTCATCATAATGTGGCACGCGACTAATTGATGAGATACGCCAAAATAATTTAGTGCCGTCTCGCCGTGAATTTCTAGTATTAGCTTATCTCGTCTAGCATAAGCAGCAAAGGCTTTTTCAACATCTGGGCTTAATACTCTGCCTATAAGCTCGCTATACTCGGGATAATCATAAATCCCCCTAGCTATACGCCTTATCTTGCCACTTTTAAGCAAGGTGTAAAGTGCGTTATTTACTTGCTTTCTTGTGAATTTATGTGTCAAATCACTAGGTGAAAAAACCCAGCCCTTTCTATGAGCAACAATGGTGCGAAAAACCTTATCACAAAGCTTCATAATTACTCCGTTTTGTCTTTTTTGTAAAAATCACATTCGCCTTTTGTGCGTGAAATCTTGCGTATAGCAAATTTTATCTACCAAGTGCCGAAAATAATCCTTGCTCCAAATTTCTAGCTCTTGAGGGTATTTGGCGAATGATTGCACATCGTCAATGACTTTTTGCAAATCCACAGCCTCTATTTTTTCTAGCAATAGCTCTTTTATGTCATCTTGCGTGATATTTTCTTTTGTGGCATTGTCATTATCTTTCATTCTTTCGTAAAGATGTTCTAAATTCAAAGGCACTTTGTTTTTGACATACCATTCAAAATCAAACCAATCCCTGCCCTTTACACGATTTTTCCACCGCCTAAACAAAAGAGCGTGCATTTTCCCTGCGTAAAGGTTTGGCAAGGTCATTGCCTGTATATTAAAGCTCTTTGGCATTAAAAGCGTTTTGGTTTCTGTTTGGAATTTTAAAGGCGGATTAGTGTCCGCTTCTATTTTGATTTTAACGACATCATCCTCTCTTGGATTATAAAATCTCTTAGCATCTATGCTTAAATCATAGATTTTTGTGTCGTTTTTCAAAAAGGCTGATTCTACTGTGCTATCGTGTTTTAATTTTTTGTTAATGGCTATTTTTATGCCTAGTGCCTCAAATTCATCAACAATACCATAAAAATAATCCTCTATGTTAAAGTTCTCATCCTTTTGCAAAAGCGAAAAATCCATATCCTCCGAAAATCTCGGCAAATCATAAAAAATTCGCAAACAAGTGCCTCCATAAAAGGCAGCCTTTTCAAAAAAGCCACTTTTATAAAGCCCCAAAAGAGCGATTTCTTGGAAAACCTCTCTTAAAGCATTGCGTAAATCCGCTTTGGAATTTATCTCGTATTTGTTTAGCATTTGCTCTACAATACTCATCTTTTTACCCCTTTCATAATCCTTGCCAAAATGCCTATTTTATGAGACTTGCTAAGGCTAAAATACTCATTAAAAATGTCCAAATTCGCATCTTTAAATTCGTCTAAATCAAGCCTTAAATCATCTTGCAAAAACTCCATCATTACGCCTTTGTTTCGCAGCTCAATGTCCCTTGTGAAAAAAACCTTATCACACAAAGCCTTTTCCTTTGTGGCTATGATATAAGCGACATTTTGCGAATTTTCTATACGCAAACCCACATCAAAAAGCTCTTTTTTTATCTGCTTGTAGCTAAAAATGCCAAAAGGCGTTTTGAAAGCCTTTGAGCGTTGCGTGGTAATGCTAGTAAGCCTTTCAATACGCTCAGGGATGGCATTATACCTAGCAAGTGCGTAATCTAGCGACACATAAGATGGGCTTAAAAGCGTATTTGCGATGAGTTCCATTGATAACAAATGCTCGCTATACAAAGGCATATAAGCATAAAGCCCCCTTTTAAGCTGCCTTAAAACGCCGTTTTTGACGAATTTTGCTATTTTGTCGTTGATTCTTGTATAACCAAATTCAGCCAAAATCGCCGAAATACTAGCGTGTTCGACAATGCGTGTAGGGA
>CAVJSG010000278.1:0-2183 GCA_963651895.1 Campylobacteraceae bacterium | reverse complement strand
CCCAAATTCAAACAAAAAACAAGCCAAAAATTCACAACTTCCTTAATTTATTTATCTCATCCCTTATCGCTGCTGCTTTTTCAAATTCCAAAATTTTCGCTGCCTCTAACATTTGCTTTCGCAACTCTTTTACGAGTTTTGCGCGTTCATTTGCTGGCATTTTTTCTAAATTCTGCCCCTTTCTGTAAATTTCCGCCTCATCAAGCTCGCTTTTTAGGCTCTCCTCCAAGTGCCTTTGCACCGAGCTTGGCGTGATGTTGTGCTTTTTATTGTAAGCATTTTGCAGCTCGCGCCGTTTGTTTGTGATGTCCATCGCCTCTTGCATCGAGCGCGTGATTTTTTTGGCAAAAAGCAGCACCTTGCCGTTGGCGTTTCGCGCCGCTCGCCCCATCGTTTGTATGAGGCTCGTGGTGCTGCGCAAAAAGCCCTCTTTGTCCGCGTCCATTATGGCTATGAGGCTGACTTCGGGCAAATCAAGTCCCTCTCGCAGCAAATTTATGCCTATTAGCATATCAAAGGCACCCATGCGCAAGCCCCGTATAAGCTCGTTGCGCTCGATGGCATCGATGTCTGAGTGCATATATTTTACCTTTATGCCAAGCTCCAAATAATAGCGCGTGAGCTCCTCGGCGAGTTTTTTTGTAAGCACGGTTACCAAAACGCGCTCGTTTTTGGCTATGACTTTTTTCGCCTCATCGTGCAGAATTTCGACTTGATTGTCGCTGTCTTTTAGCTCTATTACGGGGTCTAAAAGCCCTGTGGGGCGCATTATTTGCTCAAAAACGCTTTTTCCGCTTAAATTTAATTCTAACTCAGCCGGCGTTGCGGAGACAAAAAGAAAAAAGCAGTTTTTGTTGATAAACTCATCAAACATCAGCGGGCGATTATCAAGCGCGCTGGGCAGGCGAAAGCCGTATTCCACGAGAGTCTGCTTGCGGCTTCTGTCCCCTGCGAACATCCCGCGAAACTGCGGCAGGCTCGCGTGAGACTCATCGACTATCACAAGAAAGGGCTTGTCCTTGATGGCGTAGTAATCAAAAAGCGTGTAGGGCGTTTCGCCGCTTTTTAGCCCCGTTAAATGCAGAGCGTAGTTTTCTATGCCCTTGCAAGTGCCCGTGCTTTCGAGCATCTCAATGTCAAATTCCACGCGCTGTTTGAGGCGTTGGAATTCCACGAGTTTGTTTTCGTTTTCAAAGTAGGCTAGTCTCTGGGCTAGTTCAGCCTTTATGCCCTTTATCGCCTCTTTTAGCCGCGCTTCGCCTACGCTAAATTGCGAAGTGGGGTAGAGTATAAAGCGCTTTAAGTCCCTGCCTTTCTTGTTTTCAAAGACATTGTAATGATACATTGCATCAAGTTCATCGCCGAAAAATTCAAGCCTTATCACCTCATCCTCAAAATAAGCCGGGTAAATGTCGATGGTATCGCCTTGCACGCGAAAATCCGCCCTGTCAAAAAACGCGTCATTTCGCTTGTAGCCCATATCCACGAGCTTTTTAAGCAGTTCTTTTTGGCTTAACTTCATCCCAAGCTCGAAAATCAGCACCATTCCCACGAATTCTTGCGGATTTCCAAGCCCATAATTTGCCGACACGCTGGCTATGCAAATAACATTATCAAAGCTCAGCAGCGAGGCGGTTGCGCTGAGGCGAAGCCGCTCTAAGTCCTCATTTACCGAACTATCCTTTTCGATAAACACATCCGTGCGCGGTATATAGGCTTCTGGCTGATAATAATCATAATAGCTGATGAAATACTCCACGAAATCCTTGCTAAAAAAGCCCTTGAATTCGCTGTAAAGCTGGGCGCATAGGGATTTGTTGTGGCTCATCACGAGGGTGGGCATATTTAATCGCGCGATGACATTTGCCATCGTAAAAGTCTTGCCCGAGCCCGTTACCCCAAGCAGAGTTTGGTATTTTGCCCCGCTTTTTATGCTCGCCACGATGCCCTCGATGGCTTGTTCTTGGTCCGGGCTGGGTTTAAATGGGCTTGTTAGGTTAAACATTTTTTTGCGAGCCTTTTTTGTTCGGTTTTTTGAAACTTGTTTAAATTTTTTAGGTATTTTGGGGGCTTAAATTCGCACTTTTTTCGCAAATTTCCGTGAATTTTTTGGCAAATTTATATAATTTTTTGAAAAATTCGCGGATTTTTGAAAATTTTTTACAAAATAAAGATTATAATAT
>CAVJSG010000277.1:1853-2210 GCA_963651895.1 Campylobacteraceae bacterium | reverse complement strand
GGCTCTAACGGGGGCTTTAATGGGGGCGGAGGACCTAGCGGCGGCGCAGGCGGTTCTTATGGCGGTGGTGCAGGCGGCGGAATGGGCGGCAGTCCCGGCGGCACGCCTTGATAGCCTAGCGGCGGTTTATAATGGCGGTGCTGTCGGAGGCGGCGGAATTTGACATTAAATTCGTCATTGATAGCATTTGCCAAAGCGCTTACAATGACATTTTGGGCGTTTTTTGTAAAATTTTATGCTAAAATTCAGCAAAAATAGCAAATTTAAACCAAAAAACAAAAAAAATTCAAAGCAAAATTTAACAAAGACAAAATTTAAAAAACCAAATTTAAATAAAGGCAAAATTTCAAAAATGAT
>CAVJSG010000277.1:0-1843 GCA_963651895.1 Campylobacteraceae bacterium | reverse complement strand
AATGCAGATGATTTATATGTCAGCGCGAAGCCCCAAGAGATAGGCTTTTGCACGCTACAAGATGAGTGTCCGTATTTGGCAAATCGCAAATGCAAGATGGAGTATAAATTCATCCAAAACTGCCCCAAAGCCCTAAACCAAGAGCTGGTAAGCCGTGGCTGGCGGCGTTTTGGGGCTTATTTTTCGCGCCCTATTTGTGATGATTGTGCGCAGTGTGTGGGGCTGCGCGTGAGAGTGGGTGAATTTCGCCTTTCAAAAAGCCAAAGGCGCGTCATTCGCAAAAACGCTCGCACCAAAATCATATTGAGAAAGCCGAATTTAAGCAACGAGCATTTGTTTTTGTATGAAAAATACCACGAATTTATGCTTTACAAGCGCGGCTGGAAAATCAACAGCCTAAATTTCAGGCAGTATTACAATCTTTATGTCGATGGAGCCTTTGATTATGGCTATGAGCTTGACTTTTATGATGGGCAAAAGCTTATCTGCGTGGATTTGATAGACATTTTGCAGGATGGGATATCGAGTATTTATTGCTTTTACGACCCTGAGTATGTGGATTTGAGCCTTGGCAAATTCTCGCTTTTAAGTGAGATTCAAATGGCGTATTTAAGGGGCTTGCGCTACATTTACCTTGGATATTTCGTGGCTGAGTGTAAATCTTTGTGCTACAAAGCCGATTATACCCCCAATGAATTACTAAAACGCAGCTCATCGCTCGATGAAATGGCGTTTCTATGGGAGAGATATGATACAAGTAGTGCAAAATTTGGCATCCATCAGCGTCAATACTGACGACATTAGGGTTTTTTACTATTTTAAAGACCTCATCCAAAAGAATTTCAGCAAGGTGCTGGGCAAAAAGTATAAAATTTTCTCGTTTTTTGACGAAAACGAGACGCCGCAGCGAAAATACTTTCTAAAACTGCTGCAAAAACGCTACGCAGACGAGGAAAACGAGAGCATTCACTACCTGCCACAATGCTACAACAAGACTTTCAAGCTGAATTTCAAGCAAGAAAACAGCCTAAAACCCGTGATTTTAGTGGAAGTGGGCTTTGATGAGGCGGGCATTTTGCTCAAACTCAACACCGCGGATAAGCTCTTTGTGCGCTATGTAAAGCAGTATTTTAGGGAGCAAGGCGGCGAATTCAACGAAGCCACGCGCGTTTTCATTTTGCCTTACAAAAACGCAAGCACGAGCATTATCTTTGAGAATTTTGCTAGCGAAAACGAGCATCTAAAATACTGCGTGGATTTTGACATTGACGAGGCGGCGTATGCGGAGTTTAAGCAAAAGATGAAGCGCAAACAAAGCGACAAATGGAAGTTCAACGCGCTTGCAAAGCTCTTTGGTTCCTACTTTCAAACCCTTGAATGCACGCCGGAAAACAACCTAAATCAAATTCGCCAAAAATACCTCATCCTTGTCAAACTCTATCACCCCGACCTTCATCAAGGAAAAAGCCACAGCGAGCTCGCTTACAACAGGGAGCAGTTTGAAAAAATCCAAGTGGCATACGATAATATCAAAGCCCTATACAAGAATAACGCCTAATTATAGGCGTTTGCGCGGCTTTGTGGTGATGAAATAAGGCTTTTCACATAGTGGGCGAAAAAGCTTAAAATTTTATTAAAGCAGCCCAAAAAATTCCAAACCTTAAAGCTCGATTTCACCGCACTTTGCGAGCTTATTCACAAGGTGAATACTATGTGAAAAAAATGCGAATTTCGCTTAAACTTAAACCAAGAGTGAAATAGTCTTTTTAAAAAATTTTTAAAAAAATGCCAAAATTTTCAAATTTTAAAGCAAATTTAAAGCTAAATTTGTGTAAAATTATAT
>CAVJSG010000276.1:614-2242 GCA_963651895.1 Campylobacteraceae bacterium | reverse complement strand
GCTTTATGTTCATATTTAGCGCACGCGCTATTTGATTTATGTTTGCGCCGATTCTTTGTATATTTTCAAGCAATTCTTTATTTACTCGTAAAAGTTCAGCAAAATCCTCTCTACATTCGATATAGTCGGTATTTAAAATGAGTTCTCTTATGTAAGATGATACCGATATATCAATGTTTGCAAGTTTTTCTTGCAGTTGTTGGTATTCCTTTTGGTGTATGTAAAATGAAATAGTTTTTTCGTTTTTTGCTCTCATATTATTATCTCTTGCCTTGTTTTTGACTCGTTTTTTAGATACAAAATGTCCGTGATGATTCTCTTTGTCCCTACGCGTTTGATTTGTATTATGTAATCAATCGCCGTTGTAATAAGCTCTTTAAGCATATTGTTATCAGGGTTTTGCAAATCGCCGCCCAAAGTAACATTAGTGATAATAGCCTTTATCGCATCTTGGGGGTTGTTTGCGTGCAGTGTGCTTAAATTCCCCTCGTGTCCTGTGTTATTTACGCGCAAAAAGCTAAAAGTGTTTCTAATGTCAATTTCGCCCAAAAACAGCCTATCAGGGCGCATACGCATAGCGTTGTTAATGGCATCTTGGTAGCCGTAAATTTCATTCTCGTTTTTAGGCACAGCTAGTTGAGCCTTGTTATGATTTGGAATGGCTAGTTCGTTACTATCCTCAATGGTAACGACTCTTTCGCCCAAATCAATCTCGCCCATAAGGGAGTTTAAAAAGCTAGTCTTTCCGCTTCCCGTGCCGCCGCTTATAAGCACATTTTTCTTTGTGCGAATAAGTTCTTTGATTTTCTCATAAGTCCAGCCGTAGCTTTTTACTTTCTCGCTTAACTCAAAATTTTCAAGCGCGAAGCGCGTTTTGCTTGGAATTCTTATGTTTATGGCAATGTCAGCATTAAAGAGTATGCTTTCGTGCTGTGCTTGCACCCTATAACGATTATATGGTGGGGGCAGTTCGCCTGAAAAGCTAGGATTTTTATCATTGAATTTCTGCCGTCTGCGCGTGGCTAATTGAATAATAAAATCATTTAAAAATGTGTAATCTAGCTTTTCATTTTCAATCACTTCCCACTTATTGCCATAGTCGATAAACATTTCTTTGGAGTGATTGAAAATCAGCTCATTTGCTTCCAAATTTAAATATGGGTCAAGCACGCGTAGCTTTTGCGCTAAAACCATATTTACATCTGCACCATACTCTATCATAGCCTTATCCTACTTGTTGCTGTTGGCTCTCTTGCACGCTCTCGGCTTTTGGCTTTGGCGCATTTGCCTTACCGATTTGCTTTTTCTTGCTATTAAGCTCTTTGAGGTAGCTGTCGAGATTTTCGATTTTCTCGATTCTATCTTTGAGCTTAAACTCTATCGTGTCTTTCTTTTTTTCCACGATTGCGAGTTCTTTTTGCAAAGAATTTGCCTCGCTGTGTAGCTTTTCAAGCACTCTCTCACGCATAGTGTTGGTGGTTGTGCCTGCCATTGCGTTCGTAAGCCTTTCGCCGTAGGCTTTTGCTGTCATTGACTCGTTCATTTGTTACTTCCTTTTGGTGTGGTTTTTTGTGAATTTTTTGAAATCTTTTCCTTTGGCAAATCTTGTGAATTTTCACTCAAATTGC
>CAVJSG010000276.1:0-604 GCA_963651895.1 Campylobacteraceae bacterium | reverse complement strand
TGAATTTTCTGCCTTTTTAACGATTTTTATCGCCTTTGCTGGCGTTTTTGCCTTGCTTGGCTCTTCGCTTTTTTCAGGCTTTGCCGCTGCGTTTGTTTGGTTTTTCCTTGCAATTTCTTTGCGAAGTAGCGTTACTTCTTTGTTTAGCTCTTCGCACTTAAATTCAAGGTTGAATTTGTTATTACAAATCAACGCTAGCTGGGCGTATTTCTTGTCTAACAAATCAAGCAAAGCCTGCAAATTCAAATGTTCGTATTTTGCGTTCATTTGCTGTCCTTTTGCTCGGTGTTTTCAGCACTTTGGGCGTTTTCAGTGCCGTTAGTTGTGGTATTTTCGGCACTTTCAACTTTTTCCGCCGTTTCAGCACTTGTGGCGTTTTCCTTGTTTTCAACTGCCGCAGGTTGCTCGACACTTTGCGCTGTTTGTTCGGTGCTTTGCTCGCTCGCTTGCACCATATACAAACGCCTTTCAAGTGCGTTATTTACGCTTGGTAAAACCTTTTCGTAAAGGGCTGTGATAAACCACTTCGTCCCTTTCAAAAAGCCTATGATTAGGCTATTTGCAAAGGATTTTACCCTTGCCTTGTTTTCCTCGCTGACTAGCT
>CAVJSG010000275.1:0-2279 GCA_963651895.1 Campylobacteraceae bacterium | reverse complement strand
GTCCTCGACTACCTTTTCAAAGCCTTGCAAGCTCTTTAAAATGGGCAAAATCTTAACATTTATCTCCCTATCAAGCATAAATTTCATATCATCTTTTAGCTCGTCTATGTTCAGCTCGGGCTTTGCGGAGTGCTCATCTATGGCTTTTCGCAGGTAGTGCAGGCTCTTGTTTATGTCCTCAATGGCTCGTTCTAGCTTTGTGATTTTGAGCGCATTTTCCTTGTCTTTTATGTAAAAATACGCCAAGCTAGCAAGCAGCAAAATAAAGGTAAAAATGGCGTAAAGCAGCTCCTCACTCATTGTTTTCCTTTCAAAATGTTTTGCCTTTGAGTCTCGACCACAAAGGCGTCAAAAAGGCTTTTATCCTCTTTTTTTATGCGCGTGATTTCGCCCTCGCTTTCATTGCAAGCGATAAAGAAAAAGCCCATAATTTCGCGGTTTATCTCGGTTTTAGCATAGTATAAAGTCCCATTTTCTAGGCAGGGCGTGCTAAATTTAATCCCCTCAAAGCCCACACCGCAAAGCATAGCCTCATTTTTGAGAACGAGTAGCGAATTTTTCTGCGAAATTTTGTCATCGAGTCTCATAATATCCTCTTTTAAACTTAAAAAAAGCTTAAACAAAAGTTCCTCGCCCTCGCTGAAATTTACCTTCGCCGCGGCTTGTTTAAAACGCGACAAAACGGCGTTTTTGTTAAGGTGGTTGTAATCCTTTAAAAATTCCAAATGTTCGCCCTCGCAACGCTCAAATTTAAGGCTTAAAGCCGTCTCAAAAAACTTCATTGCCGCTCCAAAGGGCATCTGCGAGGATAAAGGCAAAGAAAACTATGCTAAGATAGCCATTTAGGGTGAAAAACGCCCTGTCGATTTGGGCGAAATTCTTGCGCACGATTTTATGCTCAAAAAACAAAATCACCCCGCTTACAAAAACCCCCGCATAAGCGATGACACCGAGCTTTGCGACACTTACAAAAAGCAACCAAAAGCATACGGCTAAAAAGTGGCAAAATGCCGAAAGCGCGAAAGTCGCCTTTTTGCCGAACTTTGCGGGCACCGAGTGCAGCCCCACCGCCCTGTCATAGTCCATATCCTGCAAGGCGTAAAGCAGGTCAAAGCCCGCCGTCCAAAACGCCACGCCAAGGCACAAAATGACGCTGTAAATGTGGATTTGCCCCAGCACCAAAACGCTCGCGGCGATGGGCGCAAGCCCCAAGCAAAAGCCCAAAACTAGGTGCGCGAGTGCCGAAAATCGTTTAAACGCCGAGTAAATGGCGAGTAAAAACAGCACGAAAACGCTGAGTTTTAGGGCTAGGGAGTTGATGAAATAGCACGCAAGCACGAACACAGCGGCATTTAACGCAATGAAGCCTAGCACAAAGCCCCGCCCTATGCGTCCGCTGATGTTTGGGCGAGCCGCGCAGCGTGGATTGTCCTTGTCTATGTCCTCGTCCATCACGCGATTCGTTGCCATAGCGAAGTTTCGCGCACTCACAGCGGCTATAACGCCTAAAATAAGGGCTTTTGCAAGGCTTGGCACGCCCTCAAAGTGCGCCCGCGCCGCGATTTTATAGCCCACTACCATTGATGAAAAAAGGAAAGGCAGGGCGAAAACCGAGTGCTTAAAGACGATGAGTTCCAAAATGTCCTTGAATTTCGTTAAAAAAGCGTTCATTTTTACCTTTGTTTTGGCTTTTGGCGCAAATTTTTGCTATGATTTTACTAAAATTTTGTGAATTTTAAGGAAAATTTGAGCGATGTTTTGCGAATTTGCGCTTATCGGCACGACAGCAAGCGGCAAGAGTGAGCTTGCAAATGCCCTTGCCATCGAGCTTGGTGCGATTATTTTAAGCCTAGATTCCCTATGCGTGTATAAAGAAATCAACATAGCATCCGCAAAACCCTGTGCGGCGGTGCTTTCGCGCACTCAGCATTTTGGCGTGAATTTATTAAGCGTGGCTGAAAAATTCAATGTGGCTTTGTTTTTTGACGAGTATCAAAGAGCGCGCAGGCGGGCGTTTGAGCTTGATAAACCCCTTATAATCGTGGGCGGAACGAGCTTTTATTTAAGGGCGTTGATGAGCGGGCTGAGCGAGAGTGTGGAGGAATCACGCTCCACGCTGAGTAACGGCGAAATTTACGCGCTAATGAAAAGCGTGGATAAGGGCGCAAAAATCGCCCAAAACGACAGCTACCGCCTGCGAAAATGGCTTGGGATTTACGAAAAAACGGGACGCGTGCCGAGTGAGTTTTTGCGCGAAACCTTGCAAAAGCCCATTATAT
>CAVJSG010000274.1:0-2283 GCA_963651895.1 Campylobacteraceae bacterium | reverse complement strand
TTTTAAAAAATATCCTTATTAAATTCTCCAAAAATTCACACAAAAAACTACAACCTATACCCGCTCATCGCTTCGTTTAACGCACCTGTTTTATCTTGCAGTTCGTCAGAAGTGGCTTGGCATTTTTCGTTGATTTTCGCCAAATCCTTGACATTTTCGTCTATTTTTATGCCATTTTGTATCAGCACCGAAACGCTTTCATTTAGCCTATTTATCATACTTTGCGAGCTTTCGTATCGCTCTATGGTCGCATTTATGGTGTTTGAGAGCGCGGCGATGTTTTCTTGCATCACGCCAGAGTCGCGCGAGAGCAGCTCCATAGCCTCCGAGCTTTCGTTTAGCTCGCCGATGACTTCTGTGATGGATTGCAAGATGTTTTTGATGACGGCTGTGGTCTCGCCTATGGAGTTTTCGGTGCGCTCGGCTAATTTTCGCACCTCATCCGCCACCACCGCAAAGCCGCGCCCGTGCTCACCAGCTCTCGCTGCCTCGATAGCGGCGTTTAGGGCGAGTAAATTCGTCTGCTCGGCGACTTCTGTTATGTTTGTAAGTACATTTTGTATGCTTTGCGCCTCGTTTGCAAGCCCTTGAATTTTGAGCGAATTGTCCCTTTCTTTTGCTGCGCTTTCAAGGATTTTGGAGCTTATGTTTTCGACTATCTCGCGGCTTTGGGCGGCACTTTCAAGCACCTTTTCAAGCTCGCTTTTGGCGATGTTTGCTAAATTTACACTATCTTCTATGAGCAGCCTTGATTTATCGCCTATTTCGACATTGTTTTGGCTGATTTTTTCGATTTGTGCGGTGTTTTTTTCAAGGTTTTGAGAGATATTTGAGAGCGTTTTTACCGCGCCCTCGTTGCTTTTTATCGCCCCAAAAATCTGCGTGAAAATGCCGTGAATGTAGCCTAGAAAGGTATTTACCGCCCCTGCCATCTGCCCTACTTCATCGCTAGCTTTTATGGAAATTTTTTCGTTTATCGCCTTGTTTTTGATGATGAAGTCGAGTTTGGAATTCACGCTGCTAAGGTTTGTCAAAACGCCCTTGGTAACGACATAGCAAAGCCCTAGTGTTAGGGCTAGGACGAGAATTTGCACGAGCAAAACCTTGTAAAAATAGCTCTGCTGGCTTGCAGTTTTATCCGCAAGCTCGGTGCTTAAAGTGTCTGCCACGCTGTCCTCCACGCCTTTTAGCAAGTCGATTTTACTAGTAATCGTGTCAAACCACTGCTTCGCCTCTACGCCATAATCTCCTTGCGAGTGCTTGTTTTTAAGCACCTCACGCATACTCTCCACGCCTGAAAATGCGCTATCTTGGGCTGAATTTTTGTATAAATTCACGCTTTTTTCGTCCCCAAAGTCCAAAAATGTGCCGTTATAAACATCCTGCTTGGTTAGTAAGCCGATGAAGGTTTGATACTGCGCACTTGTAGCGGGGGCGTTTGCCGCAAATATCGCATTTGCCGTGGCTCGTTCAAGTCCGGCGTTTTCTTTTGCATACAAAAAATTCATATAGGCAAACATCATCCGCGTGGTCTGCGACTCGCCCACGAGCTTGGTGGAAGCGACTATGGAGTGCAGCAGCTTGGCGATGGTGTTTGTGTAAAAGCTGATGATTTCTTGCGTGGGCGCGAAATTATCAGCCCTTTGGCGCGTGGGGTTTAGGGCATTTAGGGCGTTCGTGCCCTCATTTAAAATCGCCTTGTATTCAGGGCTTAATTCTTGCTGTGCGATACTCGCCACAAAGTCGCTCAAAGCCCCGTCCGTAAGCTGCCTTTGCGCCTTTAACTCGCTGCTAAAACTCGCGCCCTTGCTTCCCAAAAAGCCCGCACTCAGTCCCCTTTCCTTTTGTAGCTCGTGGATGAGCAAGGAAAGCTTGGTAGATAGGGCGATTTGCGTTTGCAAAGCCTTGTCCGCTTGCAAAGTCGCGTAGCTGCTACCAAGAGTAAGGCTCATCAGCACGAGCATCGATATGATGGGCACTAGGACGATGGAGAGGATTTTGATTTTAAGGCTGAGGTGGTTGAGGAAGTGCATTTTTCGGCGTCCTTTCGTTTTGGGCGTGAATTTTTTGTCTTTTTACTTTTCGCTTTTTTCACTGCGGTTGCGTGAATTTTCACGACTTCGCGTGGTTTTTCAAAATAGCGTGTCATTGCGAGCGTTACCAAAGGCAACGCGTGGCGTCTGTGCGCAGTGCCGACTCGCACCAGCGCAAATCCATAGTTAAAAAAGCTGTGGAATTTGCCATTTTTTAAACACTTTTTAAATTAAAAAACTTTCAAAAATT
>CAVJSG010000273.1:1580-2316 GCA_963651895.1 Campylobacteraceae bacterium | reverse complement strand
AGTGATTGAGGGCGCGCGTGTGCGCGAGATTTTGAGCGATTTTGAGAAAGAACATAATATGGAATCGCGCCTAGTGCAGCGCAAAAATGACGATGAGGAATCGGAATAGCCCGTGAATAAGCCAAAAGATAAGCAGACAAAGACGCAAATTATCGCGCGCGAGGGGATAAAACCCGTATGTGTGTGCTTTGGACTAATGCTGCTGTTTATCTTTTTAAATTTGGAATTTCTAGCGCTAATCGCCCTAATTTGCGTGATTCTAGCGGCTTTTATTTTTAGGAATACCGAGCGAATCGCGCAAAATCGCGCAGATAACGCCATCATCGCGCCTTGTGATGGGCTTATCAAGGACATTTTTGCGCGCGATTCTAGCACCATCGTTGCGATTAAAATCAATATCTTTGATTGCGGAATCTTTCGCGTGCCAGCCTATATCGAGCGCATTAAGAGCAAATTTCGCTTTGGGCTGTTTTTGAGGGGGGATAAAAATTTGCAGGCGATTCTAAACACGCGCCACCAAGTCAGCGGCTTTCGCGGGAGTGAAAAAATTTTTAGCATTACGCTGTTGCCTGAAATGTGGAACAAAGCAAATATCTACGCGCTAGATTCTAGCGAATCGGGCGATTGCCGCGAATCTAGTCGCGAATCTAGTCGCGATTCTAGTGGCAAAACTTTCGAGCGCGAAAATCCCGATTCCGCGCACGAAACGCACGATTCTAGCGTGTTTTTGGGCGAT
>CAVJSG010000273.1:0-1570 GCA_963651895.1 Campylobacteraceae bacterium | reverse complement strand
CGCAAGATTCCAAAGATTCCGTAGAATCCACGCGCGATTCCGCCGATTCTACGAATCTCAAAACCGCGCAAAGCCCAGCTACAAGCGCATTTGGAGGAATACTATGAAAATCAATCCACTCTACATAATTCCTAATCTTTTCACCGCGGCGAGCGCATTTTTAGGCGTTTCGAGTATGATTTACGCGCTGAATGGGCGCATCGAGTTCGCGTGCTGGCTCGTGATAATCTCGATGATTTTGGACGGCTTGGATGGGCGCGTGGCGCGGATTACGAATACCGCGTCCAAATTCGGCGTGGAGTTTGACAGCCTGTGCGACCTTGTGGCGTTTGGCTGTGCGCCTGCGATTTTGCTTTACCTTGCGATTGGGCAGCACTACGGGCGTTTTGGCTTGGTGGCGAGCTGCCTTTTCGTGGTGTTTGGGGCGATTCGCCTGGCGCGGTTTAATATCATCACAAGCAACGAAACGAGCAATTTTTTCATCGGCTTGCCCATCCCAAGCGCGGCGATTTTCGTCGTTACGATGCTGATTTTGGAGAAGCGCTACAATGTGTTTAGTTCGCATAGCTTTTTGCTGCTCGTTTTTGCCTTCTGCGCTGGGATTTTGATGGTTAGCAACATCCGCTACTACAATTTCAAGCACATCCACTGGAATCTCAGCAAAATGATTGCGGTTATAGTCGTGCTGTCCGTGCTTTTCATCCGCCCGATTGAGTGCATTTTTGGCGGAATCAGCGGGTATATTTTGCTCGGATTCCTGCGCTACTGCTACATTTTTGTCGCAAAAGTTTTATTCAAAAAGGGAGTGAAAAAATGAATGACATTAGAATCTTTGACACGACGCTAAGGGACGGCGAGCAGAGCCCCGGCGCGTCTATGAATATCGATGAAAAGGTGCGAATCGCCTTGCAGCTGGAAAAACTCGGTGTTGATATTATCGAGGCGGGCTTTGCGGCGACCAGTCAGGGGGATTTTGAGGCGATTCACAAAATCGCGCAAAGCGTGGAAAAATCCTGCATTTGCTCGCTCGCTCGCGCGCTGGAAAATGACATAAAAACCGCGCACAAGGCGCTAGAACCCGCCAAAATCAAGCGAATCCACACATTTATCGCCACTTCGCCCATTCATATGGAGTATAAACTCAAAATGCGCCCTGACGCCGTCATCAAAAAGGCTGTGGAAGCCGTGCAGTGCGCGAAAAGCTTGGTTAGCGATGTGGAATTTTCCTGTGAGGACGCCTGCCGCAGCGATATGGCGTTTTTGAAGGAAATCATCGCAGCGGCGCTAGAAGCGGGGGCTGACACCATCAATATCCCCGATACCGTGGGCTACCGCCTGCCAAATGAGATTGCCGCGATTATGCGCGAACTACACGAATTTATCGCGGGGCGGGCGATTCTCTCCACGCACTGCCACAATGATTTGGGATTGGCGGTCGCAAATAGTATGGAGGCGGTGAAAAACGGCGCACGGCAGGTTGAATGCACCATTAACGGACTTGGGGAGCGCGCGGGAAATACGGCGTTGGAGGAAATCGTGATGATTCTAAAAACGCGTGGCGATTTGTTTG
>CAVJSG010000272.1:0-2330 GCA_963651895.1 Campylobacteraceae bacterium | reverse complement strand
ATATAGTTTGGCATAGGGTAGCTTTCAAAGAGCTCAATGCGCTTTAAAGTCTGCTTGTCTATGATTTTAACGCGCTCGACTTGCATTTTTAAAAAGAGGCGTTTTTGCCCATTTTGGCTGAATTTGCCTTGTATCAAACGCCCTTCTAGGCTTACCGTGTCGCCCTTTTTGGCGTGCTGATACTGCCTTGCTAGCTCGCCTTTTATGATGAAGTCTAAAAAAATAGTCCTTTGCACGCTTTGTCCGTTTTGCTCGACTTTTTCGTTAATCGCCACGCAGCCCTTTGCGAGCATTTTTTTCTCGTCAAATTCAAGGTCTTTTGTCAAATTCCCACGCACGGATATGGTGTTTTTCATTGTTTTGCCTTATTGTAAATTTTTTGAATTTTCAAAGAAATTTCGCGTGATTATAGCACAAATTTCACCCCAAATTCAAAAATTTTTCAAATTCCCCAAAAAATTTTCAAATTTCACTCAAATTACACTAAAAATTCAGCAAACTTTAAGCAAAAATTTGCTATATTTTCACAAGTTGTCTTTAAATTCGGCTTGTCCGTCTGAACTAAATGCCCTAAACTCTCGTTTGAATGGGCATTCTCACACTACTACTAGGACGACTAAAACCATTTTAAGTTGCATTTGATTGCGCGTGCTTTTGCTGATTTCACAGGGCTTTAAAGGCTGCTGTGCGGGCGTTTGGTCGAGTTTTCTTAAAATTCACATAAACGCACAAAATCACAAAACGCAAACGCTTTGCAAATGCCTATTTTACCATACAGGAGGACAAGATGAAAAAGCTAATTTGTGCTTTTTTGGGGATTTTAGTTGCCACGAGCAGCGTGGCTGAGGAAAGTGCTTGGTTTGTGGGCGCACAGCTAGGATATAGCAGCGTTACGCAAAGATGGACGGTTAATGTCGGAACGACTCGCAATCCCAACTACCAAGACATAGACACGAAGCAAAGTGCCGCTCGCTACGGCGTTTTGGCGGGGCGAAAGTCGTTTTTCACTGAGAATTTCGGCTTGCGTTACTATGTGGGGGCGAATTTTGGCAGCTATGAGGGCGTAAGCTCGTCTGACTATCAAATAAACCTCGATGCCGCCTACAACTTCGTCAATGTCGGCGGCGTGCCTATCGGTGCTTTTGCAGGTATAGGTTCAGGCTATAAAAGCTACGATGACCCACTTGCGACTAGATGGGGGCTGATATTTAACATAAATGTCGGCGTGCGAACAACCCTAGCAGAGCATCACGGCATAGAGCTTTTCTACACGCACGATATGGCAGCAGCATCAGTGAGCAACTTGTTAATATACAACAACTTCGAGTATAGAAAGCCTAGCGTTTTTGGCATCCGCTATACCTACTCGTTTTAGCGAACAGGCGTGAATTTTACGCAAATTTTATTTTAAAGTCTTGCGAAATTCACATTTAAACTCGTGAATTTACACTAGCAAATTCATAAATCACTCAAAAAGCTCATTTTATGGGCTTTTTGGGTTGAATTTAAAGGACAAAAATGACTAGGTTTTTCGAGCTTTTGGGCTTTGGGGTTTTCACGGCTGCGCTGATAAACGCTTTTAGGGACTTTGAGCCTAGCAAACTCATAGACATAGCCCTAATCACCATCCCAGCGGTGCTGCTCATAAAGTGCCTTTTTTTGTCTTTTGACGACAAAAGGGCTTGAAAATGAATTTTCTAAAACTTCTTGGTTTGGGCTTTTTGTCGTGGGCTTTCATCATTTAGTGGGCGGCAACGATAGCCTAGCCGCTGTAAATTCAACGATATGCGGCGTGAATTTTATGGCACTTGGCAGCATTTTAAACTATGTTTTTAAAATCACAAAATAGGGGATAAATATGAAAAATTCACAAAATTCAGCAAAAATTTCAACAAAAGACGAAAGCAAATTAAATCCTCTTGTGCTTGCCATTGCTGCTTTTATGGCTGTGATTTTGGCAAAGGCATATAGCCTTGTGGTTGAATTTTTTGGCTACGATAGGGCATTTTTAATCAGCGAGATGAGCATTAAGGATTGGGCGATGCTTGTTTTAATCATAGCACCTTTTATGGCTTGCTTTATCGGGGCTGGCGTGCTTTTAGCCAAGCTAGAAAAAGCCATTTTAGCGCGCATAAATGACAAATACAAAATCGCATTTTTGCTTGTAGCCGCCCTTGCCATTTTGCTTGCGCTGATTGTAAAGCCTCACATAGTGCTAAGCCTTGGTGCGGGGGTGGTTATCTTTGCGGTTTGCGAGAAATGCAAGCAAAAAAGCAGCAAAAAATGCAAATTTAAGCCCTTTAAACAAGGTGCTTACAAGGCTGTGAATG
>CAVJSG010000271.1:1710-2335 GCA_963651895.1 Campylobacteraceae bacterium | reverse complement strand
CCATATATCAGCAACAAAATCGTCCTAGATATTGCAAATTCAGCCTTTGTCGATGTGAAAGACACGCTAGAAGCCTTAAACAAGGCAGCCGCAGCCGTGCTTAGCAGCGATGTGGAGCGCGAGAGGCGGCTGGATGAGCGCGTGAAGGAGATTTTGGACGAGCAAGAGGACGAGATGCACTTTATGCAGGTGGATAGAAAAAATATGTTTTGGCTCGTCAAAAAGAAGCTCGCGCCCGAATTTGGCGTGATTTTCAGCAGCGAGGACAGGCACAACCAGCTCGCACACCTCATCTTGCAGGCGTTTGTCGAGGGGGATTTGATAAACTACGCCGTGAGTGAAAACCGCGTGAAAAACCTTATATTTTCGGCGATTGACGAGTATTTAAAAAGCTACGAAAAAATCGAGGACATAGTCTTTGAAAAGCTCGAAAAAATGCAGGAAAACCGCACCAAGAAACTCGTGGTAGGCTCGGAGGAATACGAGCTACTTTTTGAAAAGCTTTACCAAGAAGAGCTGAGAAAAAAAGGGATGCTGTGAAAAATTTTGTGAATTTTTTGGGGGCGTGGGGTGAATTTTGTGGCGTGATTTTTTTTGAATTTGGCACAAAAATTCACGCAAATTT
>CAVJSG010000271.1:0-1570 GCA_963651895.1 Campylobacteraceae bacterium | reverse complement strand
ACGCAAATTCTATGAATTTCAACTCAAATTTTAAAAAATCAGCAAATTTTTCAGCCCCCAAAAGCCTACAAATTCACGCAAAATCCTTAAATTTCTTAAAAAATTCAGCATTTTTTACCCCACAAAAGGCAAGATTATGAAAACCCAAGCAAACCCCCACTCAGCCGAGCCTAGCGTAGAGCGTAAGCTCGCAAAAGCCTATATTTACTTAGAAAACGGCATATTTTTCGCCGCAAAAGCCTTTGGAGCGGGCGGCACCTTTGATGGCGAGTTGATTTTCAACACCTCACTCACAGGCTATCAAGAAATCCTCTCAGACCCCAGCTACGCGGGGCAGTTCGTCATTTTTTCTATGCCAGAAATCGGCATAGTAGGCACGAACGCCGCGGATGATGAAAGCGGCGAGGTTTTTGCCAGCGGCGTCTTTGTGAGGCATTACAGCCACGCGTTTTCAAACTTTCGCGCGCAAAAAAGCCTTGACGCATATCTTAAAGAAAGGGGCAAAATCGGCGTTGCAGGCGTGGATACTAGGGCACTCGTGCGCCTCGTGAGGGATGCGGGCAACCTTCGCGCCATAGTTTCAACGGAAATTTCTAATAAAAACGAGCTAAAATCGCTACTTGCAAAGGCTGCTAAAATCGATGAGGTGAATTTCGTGGCAAAAGTTAGCTGTAAAAAGCCCTACACGCACACGCAGGGTGCTTGGGACAAGGCGAGTTTTGCCTACAAAAACGCTGAATTTTCAGCCCCCAAAAGCAAAATCACAGAAAAAATCAAGGCGAATTTAACAAATTTAACCAAAAATTTACCCCAAAATTCAGCCGCAAATTCCGTGCAAAATTCAAGCGAATTTAACGAAAATTCGCCAAAAAATTCAGCGAATTCAGCCCAAAATTCAAAGCCCAAAAAAGTCGCCGTTTTGGATTATGGCGTGAAGCGAAACATTTTAAACGAACTCGTGGAGGTGGGTTTGGAGGTAGAGGTTTTCCCCCACGACACCAAGGCAGCCGCGCTCATAGCGTTATTTGAAAGGGGCGAAATTCAAGGCGTTTTCCTTTCAAACGGACCGGGCGAGCCAAAAATTCTAAAAAACGAAATCGAGCAAATAAAATTGTTAATCGCCGCCAAAGTGCCTATGCTAGGCATTTGCTTGGGGCATCAGCTGCTTAGCAACGCCTTTGGTTACGAGACTTATAAGATGAAATTTGGGCAGCACGGGGCGAATCACCCTGTGCTAAACCAGCAAAGCAAGGCTGTGGAAATCACCGCGCAAAACCACAACTACAATGTGCCCGAGAGCATTTGCGAGGTCGCCACCATCACTCATCGCAACCTTTTCGGCGACAATGTCGAAGGCGTGGTGTATAAGGACTTTCCTATCATTTCCGTGCAGCATCACCCCGAGAGTTCGAGCGGTCCGCACGAGAGTAAATACATTTTCCGCGAATTTGCGGAGATGCTGTGAATTTTAGCGCGAATTTAGACATAGTGGCAAGCGTGAGCGTGGCGGTGCTGTCGAGCTTCTCGCACTGCTATGCTATGTGCGGGGGCTTTAATCTCGCCTTTTTGC
>CAVJSG010000270.1:0-2358 GCA_963651895.1 Campylobacteraceae bacterium | reverse complement strand
CTTGGCAAAAGCGTTTCGTGCTGATTCAGCTTGTGGATACTTACAGCGGGGTTTGCAGCTTTCATATTTAAATCTTGCAAGGTATATCAAGCCTTTTTAAAAGTGCGGCGAAGTCCAAAACCGAATTTGCGTTATTTCGCAGCCCCAAAAACTCTATCCCCAAGGCTTTTAGCTGATTTTTATTTTGCGCACTCAAAGTGTCGGCGACAAAAATGTCCGTATCCCTTGCGATGACGGCATCCGCAGACTCGGGGTTGCCCTTGCCCATCAGCTTAACCTCCACGCGAAACGCCCTACTTTTGTCCTTGTTGTAGAGTTTGAAATCAACCTCCCTGTCAAAATCAAGCTCGCCATTTTTCTTAAAAATTTCCGCATTTATGTGCGATTTTGGCACGCCGCATTGTTCGCAAAGTGCGAGCATTAGGGGCTTTTCTACCCTTTTGCCTATACTGCTCCACGCCCCACCACGCAGGGCGATTTTCTTGGTAGCAAGTGCGTTTATGGCAAGCAAACTTTCGCTTAAATTCAGCTCAACGCTGATATTTTTATAAGAAATTTTTATGCTAATGCCGATATTTTCGCCATCCTCGCCAAGCGAATTTAAAATACTTTCCAAATAATCCACATTCGCGTTCGCCACATTTATCATAATTTCCTTTGTCGCACTGCCGTAAATGTTGCTAATAGTTTTTTTATTCATCCCCGCGAAAATCGCCACCTCATCGGGCTTCATCTCGTCATTGTTTATGAAATTTTTTTTATACCACGCCAAATTTATGCTTTTATCATTCATTTTTGCGTTTAAAATTTGCTTAAAAAATTCAAGTGCAAAGTCTAAAAATTCGACATTTATGGCGTTTATGATTTCTTGGCGATAATCCTCGCCCGCTAAAAGTTTTTCAACTGCGTTAGCGATAACGATTTGATTAAATTTCATCAAAACCGCCTCTTTTTAATCGCTCGGCGTAATTTAAATTTTGCTCGCAAAGCAGCGGCACGCGGCGCATTTGCCGCGCTACCTTACCAAAAGTCCCGCTACCCGCAAAGGGGTCGCAAACAGTGTCGCCCTCGTAAGAATAGTATTTTAGCACCTTTTGGCACAGCTCACTTGGAAAGACGGCGGGATGATGCTTGTCGGCTTTGGGCGCGATATACCAGCAGTTTGTACTGTCTATTTGCTCGTCATTTTTTAGGCTTTTTTCATACATTTTTATGTTTTTATCCAACAAAAAAGGCGAATTTTTGCGATAAACCATAATGCTTTCGGTGATGCAGTTTGGCTTATAGCTTAAAGGCTTTTTGGTTTGCAAATACCCTGCGATGCGGTTTGGCACGGCGTATTCAGGCTTTATCCAAATAATCTCATCGACAAAATAAAATCCCGCCTCTTGTAAAATCTTGTGAAAATCAAAATGTATGGGGTAGCGAATGCTCTCAAACTCCCTGCCCGCGCGCTTTGTGATGACGGGCGAGACATTTATGAGCGCAAACCTGCCATCCTGTAAAACCCTATGACACTGCTGCAAGGTCTCAAACATAGCGTTTAGGTAGTCTTGATAGCTCTTGTAATCGCTATAAATTCGCGCGTTGTAATAAGGCGGCGAGGTAAAAATGAGCTGAATTTGCCCATTTTGAATTTTATTTAGAGTGGTTCGGTTGTCGCCTACTAATAGCGATGGTTTGGTGATTTGACGAGCTTTTGGTGTGGCTCGGTGTGGGCTTTGGCGAAACTCGTAATAATCAAACATTTTTTGCAAAACCTCGTTTTTGTAAAAGGCGAGCATTTCATCGCGCAAAGCCCTAAAACGCGTGTCTTGCTTGGCTTTGTAAAGCGTGGTGCGAAACATTTGATAAACAAGCTCCATAAAGTGTGAATTTAACGCCTCTTTGCGCAAAAATTCATAGATTTTGTCGTTGTTTTCTTGCCTGCCGATGGACGAAACAACCTCGCGTTTAAGCTCGATTTCAAGGTCGGTGTAGAAAAGTTTGATGAGATAATCCAAATTCGAATTTGAGTGTTCGCCGCCTAGTTTTTTTATGAATTCAAGTGTGATTTTTGTGCCCTTAAATAAATTTTGGATTTGATTTTTGGGGGTTTCAAAAAGAGTTGGACTTTCTTGTCTTTGTGGGCGTGAAAATTTGGAAATTTGAGACTGCTTGGGTAAGACTATGGGAGCAGTATTTGTGTCAAAATTAAAAAGCACATTTTGCATTGAATTTACCTTGTAGTTTTGATTTTGCGATTGTAGCGATTTTTGTTTAACGAAAAAGAATTTTTCATCAGCCTTTCGCAGTGAGTTTTTAAGGACAGCAAATGCACGAACTAGCTATGCTTTATGTGGCTTGGATGCTTGTGGG
>CAVJSG010000269.1:0-2360 GCA_963651895.1 Campylobacteraceae bacterium | reverse complement strand
ATCAACACTTGGCTTATAAAGCAGACTGCCTATAAGATACGCAACCCAAAAGCTAAATTTGCGTGAATTCTTTGTAACTTTGTCAAAGAATTCACGCTTTTAGCCTTAAAATTCCGTGAATTTTTGGATATAATAGCAAAAACAAAAGGACAAAACGATGATAGAAACCCAACAAGCAAAGACGAGCATATCAAATGCCTATGCGCCTTCGCAAACAGCGATGGCGGCGTGCTTTATGTTGGGCTTGATGATAATGGCGGTGCTGTGGGCGTAAAGGATGCCCAAAAATTGCTCGTGGATGTCCCAAACAAGCTGCAAAGCCTACTTGGAGTAGTGCCAAGTGTGCAGCTTAAAAAGCGCGGCGACAAAGAGTGCGTAAAAATTAGCATAGAACCCTATCCCTACCCCGTGAGCTACAAGGGGGCTTATTACAAGCGCAGCGGTAGCAGCGTGCAAGAATTAAAAGGCGGCGCACTCGATGCGTTTTTGCTAGCATTTACCGCCACATTGGAGCGTGAAAACGCTTTTACAAAAGCACTCATCGCAGCCGCACAACCCAAGCATAGCCTCCGTGTTTTTCCTAGCAGGCTACATAGAATCTTGGGGCAGAGGCATAGAAAAAATCATAAACGAGTGCAAAAAATTCAACGGAACAAAGCCCAAATTTAAGTGGGAAAATGGGCTTTGGGTGGAATTTCCCCTTAAAGAAAGGTTGGGTGAAAAGTTGGGTGAAAAGTTGGGTGAAAAATTAAGCGATGTGCAAGAAAATATCATCAAATTGATACGCGAAAATCCAAAAATTTCAATCACCCTGCTTGCCAAAAAACTAGGCATAAGCACCACAGCCGTAGAAAAGCACATAAAGGCGTTAAAGAATCAAACCATAATAAAGCGCGTAGGAAGCGCCAAAGGCGGACACTGGGAGCTTGTAAGATGATTTATCGCAAATGCACCTTTTGCGTTTGGGTTGTATTTGCTATGCTGTTAATTTACACTTTGCAATAAAATCCGTTAAACCCCCATTTTAGCGAGCTTTACTCTCATTTTTACTAGGCTTAAAAGCTGACTTTGCACGCCTACGCCGATGAGCTTTGCGCGCAAAGTGCTAGCGTCCTCAAAGCTCGCAAATGCCGAGTGTGCAGCAGGGTTTCGCACGCTTTGTATGAAAGAAATTTGCCTTGGCAACCTTTTGCAAAAGCCCTTTGTTTCATCATCCGCGTGCCTTTCTATATGCCTTTTTAGCATACTTATTATATGCGCGTAAGCACCTAGCATTGCGCGTTTTTGTAGCAAATGCGAAAACTCATAAGTCTTGCCATTTGCCTCAAATTTTAGCCTCAAAACGCCCTCATCTTTGCTTGCCAAAAAGCCCACCAAAGCACGCACAAACAAGTAGCACTCGACTTCAAAACACTTCGCATAACGCAAAATCGCCCCGCTAAAATCATAAAGCCTATCGTGTTTGTTTGCGTGAAATTCAAGCTCGGCGTAGATGACATTGTCAAAGCTGTCCGCGTGCAGCGCGTATAAATAGCCCTCGCCAAAGGCATAGTCTATGAGGGTTTGCTTTTGGTGCAAAAATTCGCGCGATTTAAAGAGGCTCAAAAAATGCCGCTGTGAGCCCTCAAAATACCACGAGTGCTGCTTTTGCGACACTACTAGCGGATAGGTGTAGGCGTTGCCATAAAGTGCGTATGTATGTGCGCCAAAGTCTGGTGTGGTGAGGTTTGCAAGATATTTATCGCGCACAGCGGCGAAGTCATCGCGGACAATTTCTCGCAAATCGCTGATGATAAAAAAGCAATCTATGTTTAATTTTTTCTCTTTGTAATAGCTTGGGATTACGCTCTCATCGGCATTTGCGGATGAATTTATAATTTTATTTTCGCTTAAAATTTCGGCTTTGTTTTTATCTAAATTGGTGTGCGAATTTTCACCTAAATCTATGTGTAAATTTGCGAATTTATTTTCCTCCAAATTCGCCACTATATCCACGACTTTTGCTACATAAAGGCTAGCATAATCCGTAAGAAAAAGCTGCAAAAAGCCTGAATTTGAGGCTTTTAAAAGGCTTTGAAGTCTCTCTAAATCAAGCTCCGTGCTTGGTTTTTTTAAATTTGTATTTTCCAAATTTCGTTCCGCAAATTCAGCCTCGTTTTTGAAATTTTTTCCCACGAAATTTTGATTTTTAAACTCATCTTTTAGCTTTGAGCGCACCTTGCCAAAAGCCACTAAACCCTTGTCTTTTAGCACTTCCAAATGCGCCTCAATGACATTGTTTTGATAGTAAGGATTGTAAAGAATGAGCAAATCTATCATTTTATTTTTGCCTTTTTTGTGTGAATTTTTGCTTAATTTTT
>CAVJSG010000268.1:1299-2360 GCA_963651895.1 Campylobacteraceae bacterium | reverse complement strand
GCTTTTTGCAGTGTGGATTGCCACGAAGTCGCCAAAGGCGACTTCTCGCAATGACATTCTGCCCCAAAATTCACGCCCAAAAGCCAAGTTTTGTGAATTTTCACCCAAAACCGAGCAAAAATTCACAAACGACTAGAAAGCATACCTCACACTTAAATTCCCGCCAAAGTAGTTTAAGCCGTTGTCATAGCGTTTATATTGTGCCTCTAAATCAAGTTTCCACTTATCAAGCGATAAAACTCGTCCGCCGACATTTGCGGCGAAAAAGCCGTTGAAAGTTTCGTTTTCAAAGCGCAGTTCGCCACCGCTAGAACCACTTCCGCTAGCACCGCCATTAGCACCATCCACGCGCATAAAAACTTCCTTGCGTGAATTAAAAAGCCTTTGTTCATAGCTTGCCTTTGCAAAAACAAAGCCCCCGTTGTCGAAAATGTATCTTGCCTCAACCCCTGCTAAAATGTCCCCAGCAAAGTCGCTGTAAGCATCGCTTGTAAGGTTTAAGCCGCCATTTTGCGTGAATTCTCCCTGCTTGTCGTAGTAAAGTTGCACGCCCACAAAGGGTTTTAAGCTAAAATTCTCCGCACCAAGCCCATTAAAGCGATAACCCCCATTTGCGCCTAAATTTAGCTCATAATTGCTAAAATCCGCATCTGCGTTTAAGCCTGCCAAAGCCGCATCGCTATAAGCATTTGAAAGCGTGAATTTTCCGTAGATGAAATTTGCGTTTGTGTCGATTTCCACGCTTTTTCCTACAAAAAATCTCCCAAAGCCGCCGACTTGAAATAAATCCCCTGTGGTTTCGCTACTTTGAGTGGCTAAATCCTGCGTGCTTTGTCCGCGTGCGTAGGCAAAGTGTGCTTGTGCGGCGTAGTCCTCGCCCAAATTTTCAGCAAAAATTCACAAATTCTCGTGAATTTTTTGAAACTTCGCCAAAAATTCACAAATTTTTCATAAAATTCACTTTTCTAAAACTAAATTTACAAAAAAGCAAGCGAAATTCACAAAAAGTGGCTAAAAGTCCCAAAAACACGAACAAAATTTACAAAAAACAAACCAAAAAT
>CAVJSG010000268.1:0-1289 GCA_963651895.1 Campylobacteraceae bacterium | reverse complement strand
AATTCACAATTTTCGCCTAAAATTCACAAAAAAAACACAAACAAAAGGCGTGAATTTCACAAAACCAAACTAAAAAAACGAGCAAAAAACTTCACAAAAAAAAGGACACAAAATGCGTGGATACAAGGTTTTCTCAGGTTCGGCGAATTTAGAATTCGCCAAAAAGGTTTCCAAATACCTCTCTTTGCCGCTGTCAAACGCTGGCATTAAGCGGTTTAGCGATGGCGAAATCAGCGTGCAGATAGACGAGAGCGTGCGCGGCAAGGATGTTTTCATCATCCAAAGCACCTGCGCACCCGCAAACGACAACCTTATGGAGCTGCTCATCCTCACGGACGCTCTGCGCCGCAGCAGCGCAAACTCCATAACCGCCATCGTGCCATACTTTGGCTACGCTAGGCAGGACAGAAAAGCCGTCCCACGCGTGCCCATCACCGCCAAACTCGTGGCGAATTTGATGCAAGGCGCTGGCATCGACAGGGTGGCGACTATCGACCTTCACGCGGGGCAAATTCAAGGCTTTTTCGACATTCCGGTGGATAATCTCTACGGTAGCATCGTTTTCATCGACTACATCCAAAGCAAGAGCTTTAAAAACCCCATCATCGCAAGCCCCGACATAGGCGGCATCGCGCGCGCTCGCAGCGTGGCGAAAAAACTCGGGCTTGACATCGTCATCGTGGATAAACGGCGCGAAAAGGCGAACGAAAGCGAGGTGATGAATGTCATCGGCGATGTGGCGGGCAGGGAGGTGATTTTGGTTGATGATATAGTCGATACCGCCGGCACCATCGTCAAGGCAGCGGAGGTTTTCAAGCAAAAGGGCGCGCACTCGGTGATGGCTTGCTGCACGCACGCGGTGTTAAGCGGACCTGCTTACGAACGCCTAGCCGGCGGGGCTTTGGACGAGCTCGTGGTAACGGATACGATACCTTTGAAAAGTGGCGTGAATTTGGAATCTTGCGCGGGAAATTTGGCTGCAAATGCGGCTGGCTCGGCTAGCGCGAATTCTAGTATGGCTGCAAGCGGCGTGAATTTGAGTGCTGGTGCAAATGCTGGCGTAGCTGCGAGCGTGGCAGCTGGGGCTTCTCGCATAAAGGTTTTAAGCGTAGCGCCCATTTTCGCCGAGGTCATACGCAGAGTTTATCATAATGAGAGTGTGAATTCTTTGTTTGTGTGAGGTTTTCGCAAAAAAAATTTTGCACTCACGCCGTCATTGCGAGCGAGACAAAGTCGAAGCGTGGCAATCTACATTTTGCAGGTTGTTAGAGTTTGCAAGGCTTTGAAAG
>CAVJSG010000267.1:0-2367 GCA_963651895.1 Campylobacteraceae bacterium | reverse complement strand
GCCTTGAAAAAGCCCTCGGCTAGCCTTTCTTTTTTGCCCTCAATCTCGCTTAAATCCCCCCTTTTCTTGCCCTTGCTTTCGATGATGGCGCAAATTTGCTTGCCGCCTTGCCCCTCGATGACATAGGCAAAATCAGGCGTATAGCTTGACCCGCCAGCGGCTGGGATTTTAATGCTATTTTTGGGGATTTTCGTAAAAACCCTAACCCGCTCTATGCCCTCTAAAATGTTTTCTCGCTCGATTTTTGAATCATAAAAAAGTTCCTCAAATAAAAAACTCTCAGCCGGCGGCTTTGTATCCTGCGTAGTGCCAAGCCCATCCAAAGCCACGCTCGCCAAAGCCTCGCCTCTGCTGTCCGTGAATTTCGTAGGATGCGCACTAGCACAAACCCTCACAAAATCCACGCTGAATTTACTCATAGCGTTTTGAAACAAAAATTCATTAAAGCCCTTTTTAAGCGCGGCTACATTGCGTGGGTTGTGGAATTTCGCGCTGAAATTCTCGGCTTTTAAGGCACTTCGCAGGGTATCGACATTGACAAGCAAAGCCTCAGCTGCCTTTTGCAAAAAAGGCATTTTCATCCATAGCCTCATACTCCACGCCCCTTTACGCTAAAAGTCTATTTTATGGGCTTTGCGTGAATTTGCTTTTTTAAGCCTTTGGCTTTTGCAAATTTCACCGCGTTTTCGCGGTTTTTGCTATCTTTTATTTGATAAATAGCCTTACCGCGCGACTTTGCCGCCTTGCCTTGCTTTTGTTGTTTGGCGGCTGTTTGCCCAAATTTCGACTCAAACGCAAGCTAAAAGGACTGGCGTGTGTGAAATTTTTCAAAAAATGGGAATTATAGCAAAATAAAGTTAATTTGAGTTTATATTTTTAAAAATTTTGAAAAATTTGTAAAAACTATTCAAGTTATACTAAATTTTACGCAAATTTTAGGTTTTTCACTACCAAACTTGGATATGTGCCTTGATATTTTTGTATGTCAATCCTTGTTGTCTCGCCTGTGAGCACACAAACAAAATCACAGCCTATATTGTCAGCAAGCTTTTTGTCCGTATAAAGCCTATCGCCAACAACTGCTATTTCATATTTGTTGTATCGAGCGAGAATTTCTTTGACTAAATTTAATGAAGGCTTACCCAAAACAACATCTGGCATCCTTAGAATAACCGCTTTGACAAGAGCGATGAAACTACCTATATCAGGTATTTTTCCAAATTCGCAAGGGCAGAATATATCTTCGTGCGTAGCGATATATTCGACATTTTTTCTACTGAGCAATTCGCAGATATTTGTGAATTTTAAGTAGTTGATTTCCGTGTCATAGGTTAAAACTACCGCTTGATTGCTGGCTTTGTCAAATTTAAAGCTAGTTTTTGGTAATGAAAGTTTTAAAAAATTCTCTACTCTTTCGTTTGCCACCAAATAAATGTTTGTGTATTTTTTTGTTATAATGTAATCAATCAAAGCCTTTAAAGGTGTTAAAATATGCTTTTCATCTGTTTTTATGCCGAAAGAATTCAGCTTTTTTACATAATCACTAGGATTTTTTGAGCTGTTGTTCGTCAAAAAATAAAATTCTAAATTTTTATTGTTTTTGATAAAATCAATAGACTCTTGTATGGGATTGTTGCCTATATATAAAGTTCCGTCCATATCGCAAATAAGTGCTTTTTTATCTTTAATGTCAAAGGTGCTAAAAAGTCTGTCTGCTTCTGCTAAATCAATCTCATTATCCACTTCTACCCATTTTGTTTCCTTAATGTCGTGTGGATAGACTTTAACTTTTTTAAAGAGTTGTGGAAAAGCCACTTCGCTCCATTGTTTTAAATCCTTTTTTACTTCAATAAATTCCTCGACAATGTCAAAAAGAACCTTAATGCCTTGCTTGGAAAATTTATATAAATCTACTGATAATCCTAATGCTTTGTTTTCTGGTATGGTTTTGGCAATATGAGTCAAATATCCATTTTTACTCATAACTTTCATCGACTCGTCATTATAACCTTGAAGCTTTATGGCAATGGTATTGCTATGAGTAGAATTGATAAAGTCGCTCATCAGACTTTCCTCATACAAACAATCGGCATTGTTAATTAAAAGACATTGCAATTTTTTGTTTTTCAACTCTTTTAAACCTAAATAAAGTGAATACATATTGTTTGTGTTTTGATAATGTGGATTATAAATTTCTCTAACACAGGGATATTTTTTGGCTAAAAATTCAGCTATCATTTTGCGTTTGTAACCTGTAACTACAAAGATATTTTTCTCTTTAATACCAGCTTTTATATAGCCTTTAATTTGATAGTCTAAAATTTCTCTACCATTTACCTTAATTAAAGGCTTTGGATAGTGCTGCGT
>CAVJSG010000266.1:0-2381 GCA_963651895.1 Campylobacteraceae bacterium | reverse complement strand
GAGTGGCAGGGGCGAGGGCTACTCTCTCTCTCGTTTAACGAGTGTTTTTAAATTTTTCCTTAAAAACTCGCAAGTTTTTCCGTCTTTGCTTAAAAATTCACTAAAAGCGAAAAAGCTCATTCTAGTCGCGTTCATAGTGGCTTTCGCGGCGCAAAATGCAAGGGCTGAAAAAGATGGCTTTTTCTTTGGCATCCCCTCTTTTAGTGTTGGCGTAACGAAAAATAAATACGAATTCAACCACAACTATTGGCGTTATGGCGGAAATAGGACAAGCAACACAGAAAAAAACATTTCGCCCTTTAATATCGCCTTTGGCTACGCCCACGCACTCGGCGAGCGGCTGGGGCTACGCTACTACGGCACATTTAGTCTTGGGGGCGATGCCATAAACGCTGATTTTCTCAATGTCGATGCGCTTTTTAGCGTGGTAAAGGGCGAAAATGCCGAGTTGCGCGTCTTTGCAGGTGGCTGGGCTGGCTGGGTGAGCTACTGGGGCGACTCCTACTACTTCGACCACCACAATGAAGGCTTGGACTTTGGTGTCAATGCGGGCTTGCGATTTGCATTCGCGCGAAGGCAGGGCTTGGAATTTTATGGGCGTTTTGGCTTTTTAACGCATATCGCAGAATACACAGACAACTACGGCACGCAACGCTGGAAAGCTAGTCAGCCTTATCAAATCGGTGTGCGATATACTATTTCGTTTTGAGCTGGGGTGGATTTTCGTGAATTGCCACGCGGTTTTTTCAAAACCACTCGCAATGACGGATTAAGGTTTTTACGGATTGTCGTGCGGTTTGTTATAAAAAAACCGCTCGCAATGACAAATTTATCATAAAATTTCATAAAAACTACCCCAAAAAAACCCAAAAAATTTCACACAAAACCGCCTAAAAAATTTAGCAAAAACCCCCACAAAAATCACGCAAAAAAAACCCAAAAAATTCCACACAAAACCCAAAAAAAACCACCTAAATCACCTTAAACTTCGCCCTTTCGTATCTATCAAGCCTTTTGCCCTTAAAGATAATATCAGCGGGGTTTTCCCACGCGGTGTTTTGGTCGATATACACAAGGTCAAAACTCACATCGCGCATTAGCTGTTGGTAGTTTGTCTCTTTCATCGCCGTTTTAACCAAGTAGTATTCGCCCATCTCAAAGATTTTTATCTTTAAATCCGTTATCAGCTCGCTATCAGCACTCACTATGAGAAATTTTTTGCGGTGCTGTTTGATGACATTTTGCACATAGGAATTTAGCTTTTGGTCGGTGTCGTTGAGTTGATATTTGTCCAAGCGGCTTAAATAAAGCTCGGCAAAGCTCAGCGCGCAAAAGGCGTTGTCGTTGTTTTCCTTGTCAAAATACGAATTTCTCACGCTTGATGAGTGCAGGGCGGTGTTAAAAATTTTCACATCCATAAGCGTGGCGCACACATCAAGGCTCTCGCCCATCCTGCGAAAAAGCCGCTCGCGCGTGAGTTTAAACGCACGCTCAAAGGCTTCTAAATGGTGCTTGTGAAAATCAACCTTCGCCTTTTCAAGCCGCTCAATGTTTTGATTAAACTGCACGATTTCCTCGCCAAGACGCGTCATTTTTTCCTGCCTAGCGGCGATTTTTTCTTTGTCCGGGCGCGGTTTTTGCTGCTCGAAATTTATCTCCATCCTCGCACTTCGCACTTGATATTGCGCGGTTTTCATCCTGTTTTTTTGCGAATCAATGGCTGTGGCAAGGGCTTGAAAATACACCTGCTCAGACAAAAACATTTCATTGAAAATGCGCTCAATGTTTATGTTTTTTTGTCTATCGCGCATATCGGTGTATGAGGCTTCGAGGCGAGTTGTGGTGTTTTTAATGTCGGCAAATTCGCTTTGGTTGATGGATGAGTCCATATAAATGAGCGTGTCAAAGGCTTTTATGAGGAATTTTTTAAAGATAAAATAGTTCAAAAGAAAGGGCGGCTTTTTTTCAAGCGTATCCATACTATTTTTGAGGCTATCCACAGCGGCGATTTCGTTTTTAAAATAGCGATTCACAGCCTGCGGGATGGTCGTGGCAAGGGGTATGTGGTCGAGGGTGTTAAAATCTGTGGTGCGATAAATTTGCGTAACATACTCAGCCCGCTTTGCTTGGGCGACATTATCAAGCTCCGTGTCGCTGTCCGTGCGCCAAAAATCGTTCTCTGTGACGAAGTCGCCGTCTTTGAATTCTTGGTATTTGGAGGGCTTTATGCTAGTAATGCGATTTGTCGAATCCGCGCTAAACTCCACGAAAATGCCCACGCTTGGGATACTTTTTTTGTCGTGCCAACTTTGGGCGTTAAAATCAAAAAAGGTTTTTCGCAAATCCATAACCGTGCCACGCCCTGTGGCATCGATATATAC
>CAVJSG010000265.1:0-2389 GCA_963651895.1 Campylobacteraceae bacterium | reverse complement strand
GCTTTACACTTGCTTGGAGCGAGTGATTAACGCAGATGCGGCGAGTTGCCACAAGGCAGTCGCCACAAATTGAAAGGAATTATTATGCGAAAGTCTCACACAAAGGGCATTTTTGATGCCAAGTTCTGCAAGGGCATTTTGGATGCCAAAGCCTTCACAGCGGCGCCTTTGAGTGCCAAAGTCTCTACAAATGGCGCTTTGAGTGCCAAAACTTCGTTGCAAGGTGTCGGCACGCTTGCTTTAAAGTCAAATTTTGCGGCTATGAATGAGGGCGCGGCTTTTGCCTTTGAAATGGCAAAGGCTAACAGCACGGAAAGTGTGGATTGCCACGCTTCGCGCGGTGCGCTCGCTCGCAATGACGGCGATTTTCGCCAAAAATTCACAATTTTTCATATTTTTACCCCAAATTTTCGCCCGGTGCAAACTGATAAAAATCTTACTTTAAGGAGGAAACTATGGTTTCTAACAAATTTCTAGGTGTTGCTTTGGCAACTTTTGTGGCTGTGGGTATCACAGCTTGCGGCGACCTTCGCAGCAAGGGCGAGTCCGTCATTAAGAAAAAATACCCTGACGCCAAGATTTTGAGCTTTGGCGAAATTCAAAAGGAATTTGGGCTCAAAGACAAGGAATGCTTGGACGATGTGCGCGAGGTTCATTCCTCGCTCTATCACTTCGTCAAAAAGGCGGACGGCGAGCTTTCAATCATAAGGGTCGAAACCGACAACAAAAGCGGCTATACGAAAATTTGGAACGAGCGAACCCTTGACGAATTTAAAAAAGAATACGGCAAGTCTAGCTGCTTTTAAGCGTGTGAATTTGCGTGAATTTCTTTGAATTTTTAAAAAAATTCACGCCTAATTACCCCAAGCTACAAATTTTTCATAAACTGCTTCGCGCTCAGTGCCAAAAAAGCCGACTTTGAGATGCCAAGAGACTTGGCGTAGTGGGCGATTTCCTTTATCAAACTCTCTTTGAGTGTGATGGTTACGGGCTTTGTGCCGTCTTTAATCGCCGTTGGCTCGGGTATATAGTCGTTTGCTTTGAGCATACTTTCTATAAGACTTGGAAAAGCAGCCCTCAAATCCTCTATCGCCTCAGCCTCGCTCGCCCCCGTGCCAAAAAGCACGGCTTTGTCCTCAAATTCCTTGAATTTCGCCATAAATCCGCCCTCGTTGTCGCTAAAAACGATGATTTCGTAGGGCAAATTCACATAATAACTCGCATTTCTCATCTTTATTCCTTTGAAATAGTCGCCAAAACGGCTTTGGTATAAACGGCGTTCATCGACTTTTAAAAGGTAGGGTAATGTGCTTTGCCCCAGCCTTTGCAAAGGTGCGGTGATAGCCTTTCGCCGAATTTAGCTTGTAGCCGTTTAGTTCGAGTAATTTTTGCAAATCCTCAAAACTAGCGTTTTTGGGGTTGTTTCTTAATTTTTGCTCTAATTTTTCCTTGACACTCATATTTATATTATACCGCAAAACTATTTATATCAAACATAAATTTTGATGAATTTTCGCTTTAAATTTCGCAAATTTTAGCAAAAATTCGGCAAAAAATCGTTATTTTTTGACATTTTTCCCATAAATGTTGATGAGATAAATCGCGCAAAGTGCCAGCGCAGTGCCTATGAGAGTGAGTGTGCTTGGGCGTTCGCCAAGTAGCAAAAAACTGCTTAAAAGTGCGCTGACTGGCACTAGCAAGAAAAACGAGTTCGCCTTTGCGCTGCCAAGGCGCAAAATGCCCGCGTAGTAGATGCTAGTGCCCACAATAGTCGATAAAATCGACACCACGAAAAGATTCGCCCAGAATTTGCCGTCTGCGTGGAGTAAAAAGTAGGTTTCGGGTTGCCAAAGCAGCGGCACAAAGGCGATGAGGCTAAAAAGCGTGATGTAAAAGTTCATCACCATAGGCTTGGCGTGAATTTTTTGAGTAAAAAGGCTCATCACCGCCCAGTCAAAGGCGCACAGCACAAAAAAGGTGTTGAATTTGCCAAAAAGTTCGCTGAGGCTGCCTAAATTTAGCAGCAAAGCCCCACTGCTGATGCCAAGTGCGAGCCCGAAAAGCTCATTTTTAGGGACTTTGGCGGGCTTTTTGTTTTTTAGCGAGATTATCGCCATCACCAGCAAGTATGTAAAAATGGGCGTTAGCGTGGTTACCAGCACGCCGCCCTTGCCCGCCGCGCCGTAGTTTAGCCCAGCAAAATAAAGCACGGAGTAGATGACATTGCAAATGCTCGCAAGCAGCACCCATTTGAGTGCGCCTTTTTCGAGCTTTAAGGGCGTTTTTAAAAGGGCAAGCGCGATAAAAAGCCCCACAAAGACGAAAAAGAAGCGCCAAAACGCTATGGTGTAGGCATCCCCGTAGCTTATCAAAACCTTGCCACTAGCCC
>CAVJSG010000264.1:1618-2408 GCA_963651895.1 Campylobacteraceae bacterium | reverse complement strand
CTACTGCTATGTGCTTTGCCGCTGACATTACACACCCCCTTACGAGCTTTTTTTAGCCCCTTTAACCTCTCTATACCATTTTTCATTGTCAGTTTTATCTATAACGCGCTCTTTTGCCCTTGTCAAAGCTACATAGTAAAGATTCACCTCGCCCTGTAGGGTTTTTTCAAGCCTATCCATATCCTTTGCACTCTTTTTGTGTATAGCCTCGTCTAGTTTGTCTTTTAGCTCGCATAAATTAGGAAAATCATTATAAAGATAAACTTCATTCCATTCCAAGCCCTTTGAAATGTGTGCATTCGTAAGATAAATGTCAAATTTCTTTGACTTATAAAGCCTTTCAGCCACTTTTAACAGCTTAAATAGCTGACCACCATACTTCTTAACCAAATCAATGCTTTTTATAAGTTCTATGTCCTTGATTGAATTTGTATAATTTAACAAATCCTCCATATCCTTGAAATTTGAAATCCACTTATAATCCTTATGAATTCGCTCGTAATTCTCGTATTTAAGGTGATAAATACTCAAAGGCGCGGCGAATATACTATCAGGCTCTTTGATGAGTTTAAAAGCCCCACTATCACTCTCATTGGCTATAAATTCAATAATACCAGCATTTGTGCGGGTAATCACAGACCTTGTTTTAGGCTCGTTAGGATTTTCCTTGTAGCCTGATTTAAAACAAATTTGCTCTTTTTGGGGGCTATACTCATTTAAAAAATAACAAGCCTTGTCTAAAATGTCCTGCTCACAGCGAAATGAATGAGTAAGTTTCTCGTTGTGCGTG
>CAVJSG010000264.1:781-1608 GCA_963651895.1 Campylobacteraceae bacterium | reverse complement strand
TTTCATAGGTTTCAAGAGCATTTATGGTGTCGCGGAATCCGTAGATATTTTGAAAGGTATCGCCCACTAATATCTTTTTGCAAGTATTATCCAAAAAGATAGAAAGCGTAACGGCGTTAGTATCTTGTGCCTCGTCAAGTAAGATATAATCATATTTGTCAAGGCGTTTTAAATATCTTGGCAGTAGCTGATACTCTTTGAGATACAAAGAATGCGTGTAAGGAAGTTCCTTGTTTCTAACCACCTCAAAGAGCTTGTCTATAAGGGGATTATCTAGCTTTTTAATGCCTGAATTTAGATAAAAATTCAAGTCCCTATTGAAAATAGAAAAGCTATCATAATCCACAAAGCCTAAAATATCCTTTAAATCAAAAAAGCTATGTCTAGGCACTACTTCATACTTGTTTGGGGCTATAATGCTTGCATAAGCCAGCGCGTGCGTGGTTTTTATGGTAACATTGTCGCTAAATTTGTTTTTAGCTTCCTCTACGATAGCCTTGTTAAAGGCAAGGTATAGAAATTTAGCATTTGGGTTAGCCTTTGCTATTTCTACCAGCGTAGAAGTTTTACCACTACCAGCACAAGCCTGAATTTTAAGGCTTTCATTAGCATTCATAGCCCTACTTGTCGCTATAATGCGCTCTTGCTCGGCGGTTAATTGCTTTGACATAGCCTTGCCTCACTCTATACCAAAGACTTTCATAATCACATAGTAGTTCATCGGCAAACCAGCCTTACGCGCCCTTGCCTGCAAGTCCATTTTTTGCTGCTCGGTTAGATGAAGCGTGAGAATGTGTTTTCTAATCTCGCTTTCAGCTAGTTTAGGA
>CAVJSG010000264.1:0-771 GCA_963651895.1 Campylobacteraceae bacterium | reverse complement strand
AGTTTAGGACGACCGCTAGACTTCTTTGCCTTTGTGCTTGCACCCCTGCCGCTTTTGTTAAGCTCCTCTAAATTTTTGGGAGCTTGCTCGGTGTTTATGCTGTCGTCATCGACAAAGTTTAACTTTGCCTTTTTGTCCTTGTTTTTGCTGTCAAATACGCTCATTTTATGCCCCTTTCTGCGTAATTTTTTGATTTTGCTTGACAAAGCCTACAAATTCTTTGAAAAAGCCCTCAAATTCCTTTAAGGCGTTGTCATTCTTTTTGCCAAACTCTACCACACCCATTCCATTTGAAAAGGCGTTGCGATAAAGCTCTCTCTCGTAAAGCACAGCCTTGCAAAGCCTTAAATCATCGACATTCTTGTCCTTAACATACTCTTGCAAAGACTTGATTTTGTCCTGTAAAACAGGGTTTGGCGAGGCTTTGGATACCACTACAAAGGCTTTTAAGTCCTTTTTAAAGCGTTTATACTGCGTATATAGCTTTATCATCTTATTAAGCACCGCTATATCCAAGTCGCTAGGCAATGTGGGGATGATGATAATATCAGCCTCGCACATAGCCTCTCTCATCTCATCACAATCCCTACCAGCCGTGTCTATGATAAGGGTTTCATACTTGCCTTGTAAAAGTTCAAGCTGTGAAGCTAGGGAATCGCCAAAGACATTAACGCAGTTAAAGCCCAGCGGCACTTCTTTGTTTGCCCTAATATCGCTAAAAACCCTAATGCTGTTTTGCGGGTCAGAGTCAATAAGTAGGACAGCCTCGCC
>CAVJSG010000263.1:0-2415 GCA_963651895.1 Campylobacteraceae bacterium | reverse complement strand
GCATAATCTATTGTCAAATCTACAAAAACTTCATTTTGAGCATGGATTCTGATGGATTTTGGGCACTTAAAAACTTGGGTTTAAAAGAGCATCTCAAAAACCACTTCTGTCGGTGCTATGATATCAAGCATAAGCAAAAGCATAGGACACTCATCTAATAGCAATACTTTAAGCCCTTTATGGTGGAAACCGTGTGTGATGAATAATTATAGAGATTAAATGAGAACGAATGCAGCGCATTATAATACAACCAATTTTTCAGCTCAGATGGAAAATACTAATGATAGCTGAGAAACTTTTGCAAAATTAGTAGATACCGTTTGGGAAAATATCGCAGCCCCTGTAAAATAGGTAGCTAGCAAATTTGGTGCATAAACCGAAGTCCCAAAAGAAAGCTAAAATCTCATATGTCGTCTCTGCTTCTGACGACTTTAATACCGAGAATTTAGCTTATTATAGGGCTTTGTTTAATGGTATGAACGAAGTCTATATAAAAGTCTATATGCACTTACAAAAATTTGCTTTTTATCGTAGTGAAGCTTTTTTAGTTACATTAGATAGGCAAAAGCTACAAAAATGCTTTAAAAAAGAGAACAAAGCACATATAACAAAGAATCTTATTTACATAAATTTTTTATTCTATTGCTTTGCGCAGATGTATTTTATATGCATATCGCAGACGGTGGTCTAAATTTCACTATGATTTGAAAATCATAATAACATTTTTAAGTTGCTGTGATTTGACGAATATAGCGACAATGCCGTAGTTCAAGGGCTATCTCAAAGGATGAAAACAAAGGTTGTTATGATATAAAAAAATTAGCGATTAATACAAATTTTTAGGCTCTTTTTCAAAAAGTGTTGAAAATTTAAAAAAATAGTCATTGCTAGTGGTGCGAAATTTTAGTTCTAAAAAATGCAAAATTAGGCAAAAATAGTGTGAAATTTAACAAAAAAGCACAAAAAATTGCCAAAATTTCACCCAAATCCAAAAAATTTAAAATTTTTTTACACTTCGTTGCCAAATTTTTGCTACAATGTTGCCCTATCAAATTTTTACGAAAGGATAAGAGATGAAGAATTTACTCATTCTCGCTAGTGTGGTGTTCTTTGCAGCCTGCTCCGGCACGAGCTCAAACGCGACATCATCAACCTCAACTACCCAAAGCACCGACATTGAGACCTCTGTGAAGGACGCTATGAAGAACAAGGCAGCTGAGGAAATAGACGCTTATGTCGATAGCACCGACCAAAACGCCTTTACAAAGGGCATCATCAAAGCCGGCGCTAAGCAAATGGCAAATGAGAAGATTGACGAAACCTTCGACAAAGCCAAGACAAAGGCGACTACAAAAAGCACAAAGAGCAAGACTACAAAAACCAAATAGTTCTCTCTTTGCCGAGCAAACCCCTGCGGCGCTTTGCTTTGTGGGGGTTTTGCTTTTTGTTAGGGGCTGAATTTATGGCGTTTTGTGGAGTTTTGGTAGTGTTTCGCCTTTGAATTTTGCGAGTTTAACTTGCGTTTAATTTACCCCAAAATTTTAAAAAGGCTCTTTTTCAAAAAAGTATTGATTTGTCATTTTGAGCCTGCGAAGTAGGCGAAGAATCCATAAATTCGTGGATTATTCGCTGCGCTTAGAATGACAAATGTGGGACTTTGTCCAAAATCAATACTTTTTTGAAAGAGAGCTTTTGAAAATTTGGCTTGACTCTTTTCTAAAAAAAGCATTAAGTGGCGAAAATTTAGCTCAAATTTAGCCGTTTTTAACCACATTTATCCCTAGAAATTTGTGAATTTTTGATGATTTTCTTGAATTTATGAGCAATTTTGTCGTTGTGAGGTTTGACGAAGTAGGCGTGGCAGTCTGCAAAAAATTTACACCTTTTTCGCGCCGTTTGCAAAAAAGCGTAAAATTTTTACCTTAAAAACACAATTTTATTAAGCCAAACTACAAAAGACTACAAAGATTTCATATTTTCTTTGCTTTTTTGCTCCTGCTCTTTTGTTTTGCTTTCAAGCCTTTTAATCTCATCTTTTGATTTATAGTATAAATGAACAGCCCCTGACATTTTGTTGCTAAAATTTACATTCAATCTAATTATACAATTATCATCCTCAAAAATTGTATTTACTATTGCGCCGTTGTTGCCTGTTATTTTTTCTACAAATTTGTATTTTTTAGACAGAGATTGCAAAAGTTCGTCATATTTGCTTTTATTAAACATAAAACTAACAGAAACTAATTTACCTTTTTCATCAAAGAAAAAATTAACATCATACATTAAGCCGTCTAATTCGACATTTTTGCTATCAACAGAAATTTCTGTCCCGCCCATATAGCTTCTTTTAGCGGAATGTTTTATGGGATACTTCGCCTTAACCTCATCGATAGTCGCCTTATCAATCTCAAAGCC
>CAVJSG010000262.1:0-2435 GCA_963651895.1 Campylobacteraceae bacterium | reverse complement strand
CTTTAAATGTGTCAAAGGCGGATTTTTGGATACAAATTTCGTATTTTAGAAAACTCACTGCGTGCGTTATGAAAAACTTGCGCATTTTCAACGCCTCGCAATGACGAATTCACACGCAAATTTTAAGCACTTTTAATGCACATCAAAAGCCCAAATTTACACACAAAAACGCAAAAATTTCACGCATAAAACCCAAGCAAATTTTTGTTTTGCAAATTTTGTAAATTCGCGTCCTCGCTCTCTTGCAAAAGCTCGCGCATTTGCCTTTGCAAGCGCGTTAAAATCTCATCTATAAGCTGTTTGCTGTCCTCTAACATAGCCTTGTTTGTGGTGCTGTCGTTGCTTTGATTTTGCTTTAAGAGCTGCTCAAACTTGCTCACAAGGCTGTCCATAGTGGCGTTGAGAGCGTTTTCATCGCTTGGTGTGGGCAGGACATTTGCGATTTGCATCGCACTTTGAATGTAGTCTTTAATGCCCAGCTCGCCGAGCTTTGAGCCTTGTAAAAAGTCGCTTATAAGCGGCTCGACTTCACTCATAGCGTTTTGAATCTCAGCTATATCGGTGTTTGTGAGCTGCGAACCCTCGTAAGTAAAGGAAAATCCATACTCCCTGCGCAAACTCAAAGTCGCAGAGCCGTTATTTTGGCTATAACTAGCACTTTTATTGTCATAAAGCGCGAGAGAAAGGCTCTTTCCGCTACTTGTAGTGTAGGAAAAGCCGAAGTTTTGGGCGTTGCTAGCGTCTATTTGCATATCATCCTCCAAAGAAATTTGCCTTTAAATCGGCGATTTTGGATTTTTCTTAAATTTTTTGTATTATAATGTCGAAATGAATGCCAAAATAGTTGAATTTTTAAGCCAAAACAAGCTGCTGTCGTGGGCGATGAGGGACGGCGAGGGGGTGTATTGCGCGAATGCTTTTTATGCCTTTGATGAGGGCTCAAATAGCCTTGTCATCGCATCTTGCGAGGACACAAAGCATATCAAACTCGCTTTTTTAAGCCCTTGCGTGAGCGTAAATGTCGCCAAAGTAAGCTCCCTGCCCACTTTGAAGGGCATTCAAATCAAGGCGAAATTTGCAAGGGCGAGCAAGGCACAGGAAAAACTCTACTACAAGCATTTCGCCTTTGCTAAAATCGTGGGCGGAGCGTGCTTTGCGTTAAGTATATATTACGCAAAGCTCACAAACAACGCACTTGGTAAGAAAATAATATGGGAAAGGACGGAAAATGGACATCTTAGCCATAGCCAAAGAAGTCTTTGACACCGAAGCAGCCACTATCAGCGAGCTAAAAGACAAGCTAAACGCCGATTTTACCAAGAGTGTGGAGCTGATTTTGGCTACAAAAGGGCGTTTGGTGGTAAGCGGTATGGGTAAAAGCGGGCATATAGGGGCTAAAATCGCCGCCACGCTTGCTAGCACCGGCACGCCAAGCTTTTTTATGCACCCAGCCGAGGCGCTGCACGGAGATTTGGGGATGCTAACAGCCAGCGACACCCTGCTTGCCATCTCAAATTCAGGCGAAAGCGAGGAAATCCTAAAAATCATCCCAGCCGTGAAAAAAAGGGGCATCAAACTCATCGCGATGTGCGGAAATTTACGCTCAACCCTCGCCAAGCAAGCGGACTTGTGCCTTGACATTTCGGTAAAAAAAGAAGCCTGCCCCTTGCAGCTAGCCCCTATGAGCTCGACTACCGCCACACTTGCGATGGGCGATGCGCTCGCAGCTTGCCTAATGAAAAAACGCGGCTTTAAGCCCGAAAATTTCGCACTTTTTCACCCCGGCGGTAGCCTTGGCAAAAAGCTGCTCACGCGTGTGCGCGATGTGATGGCGACTACGCTCCCCAAAGTCGCGCCGCAAACGCCATTTAGCGAGCTTATAGCCGTGATGACTAGCGGCAAACTCGGGCTTTGCCTAGTGATGAGCGGCGCAAAACTCGTGGGCGTCATTACGGATGGGGATTTGCGCCGCGCTTTGATGAAAGGCGGCGGCGGGCATTTTGACTTTTGCGCGCGCGACATAATGAGCGCAAACCCCAAAACCATCGAGGCTAGCGCGATGGCTACCGAGGCTGAGGCGTTGATGATAAAGCACAAAATAAAAGAACTGCCCGTAGCCGCAAACGGCGAAATAGTGGGCATCGTGCAGCTTTATGATATAGGGCGGATTTGAGGTTTTGTTTGACGGCAAGTTTTGTGGGTGCTTTTGGGCTGAGTTTTGGTGTGAATTTTTAGCGATAAATGGTGACCCATACGAGACTCGAACTCGTGTTGCCAACGTGAGAGGCTGGCGTCCTAACCACTAGACGAATGGGCCTTTTTATATTTTTACTTTTAAATTCAGCTTAAATGGCTTGAATTTTTGTCCCCAAGCTTTTAAATGCAAATGACATTGAATTTTAGCTTAAAATCAAAACAAAAGCCAAACAAAAATT
>CAVJSG010000261.1:1856-2440 GCA_963651895.1 Campylobacteraceae bacterium | reverse complement strand
TTAGTTTTTGCTGCCTATCCAAATAGTCGCCTATGTCGTGGTAGAAAATTTGGGCGGAATTTTCGTCATTCTGAGCGCAGTGCGTAGCACGCAGCGAAGAATCCATTTTTAAATTCACGCTTTGATTTTTGGCTGTGGATTTTTCGCCTGCTTTCGCAGGCTCAGAATGACGAGTGGTGGCGTTGCTTTTGCTTGTGGGTTGTTTTGCATTTTGCAAATGCTTGCAATGACGATAAATTCGGCATTTTTCACAAAAAAGTCAAAAAATTTTCAAATTTAGGCAAAAATTTGGCAAAAAAAATGCTACAATTTCAAAATAATTTTTCAAATTTCAAAAAGGACAAGGCTTGAAAGCGATTCTAGCGAACACGCAAACAAACAGCAACGCAAAAGGCACAAGTGGCAAGGGGCGAGGGTTACTCTCTCTCTCTCTCTCTCTCGTTTATTTCGTTTAATTCGCTCGTTTGGGCTGGGATTTTTAGCTTTTTTAAATTTTGTAAATTTTTCAAATTTTTCAAACCCCTTTACTCGTTTTTCTTTCGTCTTTGCGGCAAAATTCACAAATTTACAACGCTTTTTCGCAA
>CAVJSG010000261.1:635-1836 GCA_963651895.1 Campylobacteraceae bacterium | reverse complement strand
CCACTCAAAACGCTTTCAAAATTTTGAAAAATCTAAAAAAGGTGTCTTATGACAGAGGGTGAATATAACAAAAAATTGCTCGAACGAATGCGAAAAGCAGAGGCAGAAGAAAGGCGGCACAAAGAGGCTGATGAAGCTGAGGCGCAGATACTTGGAGGTTGTCTCGCTGGTATTTTTATACTCTTTATCGGCTTGTTTAAATTGATACTGCTTTCATTGAGACAATGGGGGAATTTTACGCAACGCCGCCAAAAGGCAGGGGTAATCATTATATTGTCCATACTCTTTGTCATATCTTTTATAGGTGGTTTTTTATCATCCATAGATGGTTCGATTGGAGGATGGTGGATATTTCTTTTCAGTATTGTTGTGTTTTTTGTTTTACCTATATATATGGTTAAGGCTTTGGGCTGGTTAAAAGGCATTATTTTTACTTTGCTTTCTTGGTTTATGTTTGTAGAAGTGATAATTGGCGTAGATTATATAATTTCAAAAAATATAACTCCCCAAAATACGCTCAAACTTTCAGCTAAAAATGGCTTTGTGAATTTAAGGCAAAGCCCAAATGGCAATGTTATAGCTCAAATCAACACAAAAGATTTGGACAAAATCACACTTAAAAAACTCGATGACAATAATACAAAATGGGTTAAAGTGCTTTATTTTCCGCCAAACATTAAGAGCGAAAATAAGGCTATCGTTGGTTATATACATATTTCGCAGATTGACAACAATTTATCGCAAAATAAGGAGGCAAAATGAAAAAGGATTAGATTAAATTTGTGTTTCGCATTTAGTTTTAGGCGTTGCCAAAATATCTTTGGCTTACAAAAATCTCAAATTCTATTAGAAAGGATAGAAAATGACAGATGATGAATTATATCAAAAAGATGAGTTGAACGGCAGCAATGATGTCATTAGGGCGTTTTTTTGGGGCATTCCCCTAGCACTGATGATTGGACTTCTTGTTTATGGGCTGTTGGATGTGCTTGTTGGTGGAATTTTCCGCGAAAGCTGGAATTGGGGCATTTTTATAGCCATATCCATACCATTTTATCCCTTGGTTGTTTGGCTACAATATCTGTCTATAAAAAAATGGCACACTTGCCCAAAATGCAAAGAATCTTTCGCGTTAGAGATTGAAGGCTATAAAGACCTCACTCGAAAATTGCATTTTAGAGATGGAAAATGCACTGCTACG
>CAVJSG010000261.1:0-625 GCA_963651895.1 Campylobacteraceae bacterium | reverse complement strand
GCTACGGGCAAACGAGAAGTCTTTTTTGTTTGTTTAAAATGCAAGGAGCGTTGTTCTAAAACCAAAAGTTATAGGGAGAGTGTGTGATGGCAAAAGATGGATATGAGGAACATAAAATTCCACTTATCGCTAATGAGAATTCAAAGGTTTTGCTTTTGTGTTCTTTTCCGCCCGAAAATTCACACTCTTATCATCAAGACGGCAGAAATCGCTTTTGGGAGATTTTTGAGATGCTTTTCAATGAAAAAGGTTTAAAAGGCAACATTCAAGCTCAAAAAGACTTTCTCATAAGGCACAATATCGCACTTTGGGACATTTTTAAGACTTGCAAAAGAAATGGACCAAAGGAAAGCGATATACAAGATGGTGAGCCGAATGATTTGAGTGTCGTTTTCAAACAAGCCGACATAAAGCAAATTTTCATCATAGGCAAGGGCATTTATAGTAATTGGGCGTGCAAGTTTTATCCGCAATACAAAGATATTATGCGCCCTTTAACTTCAAGCTCTGGCTATACTAGGCTCAATTTTAGCGATGATGAAATTTGCAAAGAATGGCAGCAAATTGTGGAATTTTTAAAATAGAAAATCTAAAAATATGATTATTCTATTTTTGGGCTTTGGGC
>CAVJSG010000260.1:0-2447 GCA_963651895.1 Campylobacteraceae bacterium | reverse complement strand
ATATTAGTGTTTCTTTGGGGCTTTCGCTAAACGACAGCCTTTGGATAGTGCCTGCTAGTAGGGATTATAAATGGCAAGATTTCAGCCTTTATGAAAACAAATTCAGCGAGGTTTTGCAACTTGCTGCCTTTGGTGTGGCTTCGTCAAAGTCAAGGCACGCAGGCGTTTCGCCTGAATTTACCACAAATGGTATGCTGCCAAAATGCTGGCATAGAAAAAACAATCAAATTTATCTTTACAAGGGCGCGAGAAGTGTCGGGGCTAATGAGCCGTATAGTGAATTTTATATGGCGCAAATCGCCGCTGTAATGGGCTTTGAGTGCGTGCCTTATGATTTGGGCGAATTTAACGGACAGCTTGTTAGCACTTGCCCGATTTTTACGAGCGAAAATGAGAGCTATTTGCCCATAGGCTATTATTTAGACAAAAGCGCGCGCAAATGCAAGGGCGGGGAGCTTGCAAACGCCATTGTTAAAATTTATGATAAAGATAAATTTGAGGATTTAATGCTCTTTGACGCCCTTGTTTGCAACACTGATAGGCATTTGGGGAATTTTGGCTTTATAGTAGATAACAACGCAAACAAGTTGCTGCGCCCCGCGCCCATATTTGACAATGGTTTGAGCCTTATGAGCTATGTGGGTTTTGATGAGCTTGCGCACCTAAAAAACATTATCTCGTTCATCACGGGGTATTTTGATTTTAACTTTGATGAGCAGTTAAAAACCTTTGTCAAGCCCCGCCACATAGCGAATTTAGAAAAACTTGCTAGCTTTGAATTTAAAAAACACAGCGAATTTAATTTAAGCGATGAGTGGCTTAAACCCATACAAAAATGTATGCAAGAAAGAGCCAAACTAGCCTTGCGCTTTGCTTGTGAGAAATAAGAAAATTCACAAAATAAATTTCTAAAAATCCCTAAAAACAAGACACAAATTTGTTTTCAAAACAATCAAAAAATAGCTGTTCGTGTCTTTACTAAATTTAATTTTGAAAAACAAGTTGCATTCGAGTTTTGCTTGGCTCGACTTTTTTACCTGCATAAAATTTGCTGTCCGCAACTTTATTCAAAATACTTCTCATACTCTTTCAAGGTGTCAAGCATCACTTGTATGGCTAATTGTTCTTGTTGAATTATACCATATTTTTCCACGATATCTAGCATTTTAAATCCATTTTGGCTTCTGCCTGATAGCATTATCACACTATCATTTTTTTCGCGGACGATTTGCATACTCTTGCTTTAAAGCTTGTAAAAAATTCATTTATTGTCCTTATTTTAAGTGTATTTCACAATCATATCACAACAAAGCAAAAAAGTCAAATTCTGCAAAACTCCATAACATTTGTCATTTTATTTTGTGTTATAGCACAATTATTGCACCTTATAGTAACGGCATTTAAAAATGCAAAATATCGCAATAAAAGGCAGAAAAAATCGCCAAGACAGCATTAGCTGACACTTTTACAAAAAAAGTGGCTTTTCTTTCAAACTCTACTAATCATAATCCTACCACAAAAAAAGCAAACAAAAAGCACCATTTAACCCACGCTTAAACTACTTCATTTTTCTCTTTTTGCCCTGCCTTGTCGAAAACTCGCAAACGCCTTGTTTTTCAAGCATAGCCTTAAACTCATCATAGGCAATGTCCGTGAATTCTAGCACATTAAAAACGCCCTTGTCCTTATCCACGCAAACATTGACATACTCGACATTTGCAAAGCCTGTGTAAGCGTTGTTATGCGTGTGTCCGTGAATGATTTTTGTGATGGCGGGATTTTTGTAAAATTTCGCCCACAAATGCTCGTGAATTTTGTAACGCCGCTCGCAAGCATACTCGCCCTCGCCGTCCGCACACAGCGGGTAGTGGCACATAAGCAAGCGGTCGATTTTAATGTAATCGCGCACGCTTTTAAAGCCCATTTCGTAAATGTCGGTGTTTGCAAGCCATTTGTCGTGGTTGCCGCGAATGAAGTGCATATTTTCGCATTCTAAAACGCTTAATAAATCCTTGCACTCTTGCACGCTTTTGTCCTTACTCAACGCAATGTCGCCTAAAAATAAAAAAATGTCATCCTTTTTAATAAGCTGCGCCAAGTGCGACATAAGGGCGTTTTGATAGTCATTTATGTTGTGAAATTCATCGCTGTATCGCTCGCTATAAATCATCACATTTTCGTGAAAAAAATGAAAATCAGAACTAATCCAAACCTTAGGCGTGGCGGGCATTTTCTCGTCCTTTTTTTATAAATTTTTATGGGGCATTATAGCACAAAATGTGGGAGAATTTGTGAATTTTTTTCTAAAAAAGTGTTGAATTTTATAAAAAACACCACTTGTCATACTGACTCTGAGCGTAGTGAATGGGGAAGAATCCACGAATTTATGGAGAAATGCCTTGAATTTATGGATTCTTCGCCTGCTGTCGCAGGCTCAGAATGACGAA
>CAVJSG010000259.1:0-2451 GCA_963651895.1 Campylobacteraceae bacterium | reverse complement strand
GCGTGGAGTTGAGGGCGGACTGCGCACTTTCAAGCGTGGATTTTACGCACTTTGACGCCATCGCACTGGCTGGGGGCTTTGACGGAATGCTGAATTTAAAGGGCGATGAGCGCATTTTGGCGGGCATAAAAGCCTTGCACGCGGCAGGCAAGCTAGTCGCCGCCATCTGCGCCTCGCCCATCGTGCTAAACGCCGCTGGCATCTTTGATGAGGGCGCGCGCTTTGCCTGCTATCCGGGCTGCGAGGTGGGTTTGTGGGGGCAAAGAGTGGAAAAAGCGGTGTTTAAAAGCGGCAATGTCATCACCTCCGCAGGTCCAGCCACAGCCGTGCTTTTCGCCCTTGAAATCGTGCAGTATCTATGCGGGCAAGGCAGCAGAATAAAGCTAGAAAATGAGTTGCTAGTGCCGCTGTTGCAGGCTCATTTTGGCTCGTGATGGTGTGAATTTGGGACAAAAATGTGGCAAAATTTAATGTAAAATTTAATGAAAATGCGGTAGCAAAGTTGAAAAGCAATTTTGATTTCACTTCGCATTAAATTTCATATATTTTGCCACGAAATATGCGAAAATTTTTGCTAATAATTTACAAAAATTCAAACATTTACAAAGACTTGCTAGAATGATGAGTAAATTTAGCAAAAAATTCAAGGAAAAATTCGGTGCAAAGCTCTAAAAAACACCCTAAAATTCGCGCTTACATTGCCCTTATGCGCCCGCAGCAGTGGAGCAAAAATGCCTTTATTTTCGCCCCGGCGTTTTTTGGGTTTGGGCAATACGAATTTAGTGCGGTGTGGGCGAATTTGCTCATAGCCTTTGCGAGTTTTTGCCTGCTTTCATCGAGCATTTACTGCCTAAATGATGTCATCGACTGCGCGGCGGATAGGGCGCATCCTAGCAAGAAATTTCGCCCTGTGGCAAGCGGCGTGCTAAGCAAGGCAAATGCCCTTGTCCTCGCACTTTGCTTGCTTATTGCGGGGGGGGGGGGCGAGCCTTTGCCTTTTAACTAGCGAAGTTTCGGCGTTAAACGACACTTTGTCATTAACGCAAAGCCCCATAAATTCACACTCAAATCCCGCAACGCCCCAAAAATTCAGTGAATTTGCACCGCAAAATTCACAAAATGCCATAAATTCTAGCGATTTTGCGCCTCAAAATTCCATAAATCAAAATCCAAATCCCAAATTTTCAAGCCAAAATTCCACAAATTCACACCCAAACCCCATAAATTCAATAAATTTCACCATCCTCATCCCCTTTTGCCTCTACCTTGCCCTAAATTTAGCCTACTCGCTTCATCTCAAACACATAGCCATTTTGGACATTTTCATCATCGCCACGGGCTTTGTGCTGCGGCTTTTCGCGGGCGCGCTAGTCGTGCAAGTGCCGCTGTCTCGCTTCATCATCATCACCACATTTTTGCTCGCCCTTTTCCTCGCCCTTGCTAAGCGGCGCGATGATGTGCTGCTGCGCGAGCGTGGGTTAAGTGTGCGGCGCAGCATCGAGGGCTACAATCGCACCTTTCTCGATGTGGCGATGGCGGTGTGCGCGAGTTTGGTGATGGTGGCTTACATTTTTTACAGCATCGATGAGGGCGTGGCGGCGCGGCTTGGCACGCGCGAGCTTTATCTCACGGCGTTTTTCGTGCTGCTTGGGATTTTTCGCTATATGCAGCTAGCCTTTGTGCGCCAAAATAGTGGGAGTCCTAGCCGAATTTTGCTTAAAGATAGATTTTTGCAAGGCTGCATTTTGGGGTGGATTTTAAGCTTCATAGGGCTTGTGTGGTGGGGGCAGTAGCTGTCATTGCGAGACTTTGCAAGCATTAGCGAGCAAAGGCGTGGCAATCCATAAGTTGCAGGCTATTAGCCTTTGCCATTTTTGAAAGGCGTGAATTTAAATGGCGTTTCTAAAAATGGCAAACGCCACAGCTTTTCAAAGTATGGATTGCCACGCTTCGCGCGGTGCGCTCGCTCGCAATGACGAATTTGCGGCGTGAATTTAAATTTAAAGGATAAAAAATGAAAGAAAATTCAAAAGCAAAAAACTCAAAGGGAGAGAAAATGAATGAAAATTCAAAGTTAGGCGTGAATTCTAGCGAGAATTCAAAGGAAAATTCAGCGAATTTGGCGAATTTAAAGTCAAATTCTAGCCCAAATTCAAATTCAGGCTCGAATTTCAGCTCAAATTTAAAGGCGATTTTTGCCCTGCCAAAGTGGGCGAAAGTCTTTTTGGCAGTCCTTACTCTCATCGCAGCAGTGGGGCTTGGCGCAGCGTTTAGCCTAAAAATTTGGGCGGCGGATAAAATCGAAGTCGGCGAAATCGTGCTAAAAGGCTTTGCCAAAGGCGAACAAAGCCGCATTTTAAAGGCGGAAAATGTCGCCGAGCAAGAAATCAAAGCCTTTTTGCAAGGCGCGCAAAATAGCGTAGCACCGAGCAAATTTGCCTACCAAAGCAG
>CAVJSG010000258.1:0-2451 GCA_963651895.1 Campylobacteraceae bacterium | reverse complement strand
GGTTATCAAGGGACCCGCTTCGCTTCGTTATGGTAGCGAGGCTATGGGCGGTGTTATCAACATTATCACCAAGAAAACCCCTGATAAAACCACAGCTAGCGTTAGCCTTGATGCTCGCTTGCAAGAACACCACGCAAACTGGGGAAATACCTACAATTTCAACGGCAGCATTTATCACCCCATAAACGAAATGTTTGCCATAAATTTACGCGGTAAGGTAAGCTACAACGAGGAAAACCACATTTACGCTGCCGCGCAAGATGCGAGTGGAAACCGCTACGGACCCGGAAATTACACTTGTGTGCCAAATACTGGCTACTCTGGCACAAACAATCAAGGCACAAAATGCGGTAATCCTTACATAATGTTTGCCCCATCAGCTTATCAAAACGCTAGCGTGGGCGGGCGTATAACCTTTACCCCGGATGAGCAAAATACCATTTATTTGGATACGGGCTTTGATTTCCAAAGGATAGGCACGCTTGCCACTTCTCCAAGGCAAATGGGCGAGACTAGGGACTATGAGCGTTTCAATGTGCTGTTAAGCCACGATGGTAAGTATGATTTCGGCGACATTAGCACCTATTTGCAATACAATGTCATATCGCAAATCACGCATTTTTACAAATACTACGACACCGAAAGGCTAAATAGAAATATCAACCAAGGACGAGACCACAGCTCGCTTTTGTATAATCCTACCATTTCGGGTGCCTCAACCTTTACCAAGAATTTAGACCTTGGCGGTGCGGGGGCTTTGATAGTCAATGCTGGACCTAGCTTTTTTTACGAGAGAAGCTACAACAGGGACGGGGGCTTGGACGATGATGGCTATCAAATAGCCGTCTTTGGCGAGGGCGAGTATCTGCCCCTTGACTGGCTGGGCGTAGTGGCTGGCGTGAGGGTAAATTACGCTAATGACTTTGGCGTTTATGCCGCACCGCGTGCCTATCTTAGCTTTTATCCTATGTCTTGGCTAACCTTAAAGGCTGGTTTTGCGGGCGGCTTTCAAGTGCCTGACTTGAAAATGCGCCACATAGGGTATTACGAGTATAGTGAGTCGCCAAACACTACCTACTACGGCAACAAAGACTTGAAAATGGAAAAGTCTTATAATTACGAAGTCTCAGCCCTAGTGGATACGCCCTTTGCGAATTTCACGCTTGCTGGCTTTATCACGGATTATAATAATTGGCTAACTTCAACTACCGTTGCTAACGGCTCGCCTATGCTTGACACGGTTTGCGAGGTTAAACACTCTGGCGACACTCAATGCTTGTATTATTATAATGTGGGCGATGCACAGCTTTGGGGTGCTGAGTTGGGCATAGGTTCAAAAGCCATTTTAAGTTCGCTTTTTGCTAAATGGAATGGCGGGATTTTCGTGGATATAAGCTATGCTTATACGGATACCGAGCAAAAATCAGGCTCTGATAAGGGCAAACCGCTTAATAATGTGCCTTTGCACTCTGTAATGACAAAGCTTTCTTATAAGACACCAAATTGGGAACTTTACGCGAAGTATAGGGGCACTCTAAAAAGGTCTGTAACCACTACCGCAAGTGCTGGCTATGAGCAAAATATACCTAAATTCTACAAGGATTTGCATATGGTAGATTTAGGGACAAGCTATCGTTTCAGCAACGGCATAACTTTGGGCTTTGTAGTAAATAACCTACTTGACATAGATACCACAAAAGATTTCTATATGTGGCGACAAAATTTTTCACAGCCACTTTATAGCACTATGTTGCCCGGTAGAAACTACTGGATAAGCGTTAGTGCTGACTTTTAAGAAAGGATAAGCTATGTTTAACACCATAAACCTCGAAAACCTTACTAAATTCGTGGATATTTTCTACGAAAAGGCAAGGAAAGACAAGGACATAGGACCCACTTTCAACAACCGCATAGGCAGCGAAAAGGGCTGGCAACGCCACAAAGCCGTAGTCAGCTCGTTTTGGCTGCTGCACCTAACGGGCGAGCACGATGAGAGCGCACCGCCCAAGCACAAAGGCGGTATGGTAGGGGCGCACCAAGCAATGTCGCCTTTTCCGCGAGAACACTTTGGCGTGTGGCTGAAACTCTTTGAGGAAACGCTAGATGAGCTTTTCAACGCAGAATGCAAGGCTAAAATTCTAGCAAAAGCCAAAGATTTGGCTAGCAGGCTGCAAGGCGTGCTTTATGAGGGCAAGGAATTTTTGCGCCCGGGCGAAACTATGGGACAGCCCCACAAATAGCGATTAACTCGCTTAAATGCGTGAATTTTTTGCCAAAACGCGAGAAATTCACGCTTTTTTAAGGCGCAAAACCAAAGCGAAGTATCCAAAATTTCTAGTTCTCCTTCTTTTTGGATATTTCGCCTTGGTTTTGTGAATTTGTGCGTGAATTTAGCCAAAATTCACAAAAAAATTCAAAAAAGGGAGCAAAAATGCTTAAAAAAATTCTACT
>CAVJSG010000257.1:1906-2506 GCA_963651895.1 Campylobacteraceae bacterium | reverse complement strand
GATTTAGAGGGCTTTTTGAGCGATTTTGAGAGCAAAATTTTAGCACAAATTGCCACGAAAAAAGAGTGTATTTTGCGCTTTAAAACGAGTAAATTTAACCTTGACGCCCTGCTTGCTTTGCCCTTTTTAAAGAACTTTTCATTAAAAGAAAATCAATTTTATGAAATTAGTTTATCGCAAAATAAAATCCTAAAAAACGCTGAATTTAAAGCGGCAAATTCGCAAATTTTCATTAAGGGTTTTGAGCTTCGCATTTTACAAGCTGCCTTTGTTTTTGATAAAATTTCACATTTTATGAGAAGTGGCATAAAACCTGAAAACATAGCCGTGATAACGCCGGATGAGGATTTTTGCGAGCTTTTAAGGCTACTTGATAAAAACAGACTTTTAAATTTCGCAAGCGGCATTAGCATAAGGCAAAGTGAGTTTTATCAAAGGCTAAATGCCCTTTATTATGCTGCAAATTTAGAGGATTTTAGCTTTAATGAAAACGAGGATTATTTTGGGGATAAAGAGCAAATTTTTGATTATGCAAACACCTTGCTTCATTATTTCAAGCTCGATTTTAAGGGCTTTAAGGCTAAATTTGAAGCCCCTTGC
>CAVJSG010000257.1:0-1854 GCA_963651895.1 Campylobacteraceae bacterium | reverse complement strand
GCCCCTTGCGATTTGACTTTTTTTAAGAATTTAATCGAAAGTATTTTACAAAATGAAAATGCGAATTTCGCAAACGAATTAAAATTATTCATAGAAAAAGAATTGCTTTTTATAGAAAATTTGCTAAGTTTTCAAAGCCTTAAATTTAAAGAGGTTTTAGAGCTTTTTCTCATTCAAATAAGCACGCTATCGCTCAGCGATGTGGGCGGGGGAAAAGTCGGTGTGATGGGACTTTTAGAGAGTCGTGGTTTGAAATTTGATGGCGTTATAATTACGGATTTTAACGATGATATTATCCCAAAACGCAGCATAAATGAGCTTTTTTTAAACAACGACATTCGCAAAAAAGCAGGGCTAATTAGCTATGAAAAAAGAGAAAGTTTGCAAAGATTTTATTTTGAAAATCTCATTAAAAGCGCCAAAAAAGTGGCGATAAGTTTTGTTGAAAATGAGGAAAAAATCAAATCCCGCTTGCTTGATGAGCTTGATTTTAGCGTAATTAGAGAGGAAATTTATAAAGATGAAGCCTACGCTAATGCCTTGAAATTTGAGCAAAAAGAGACAAAAATAAATTTAACGCCCTTGCCCGCACCAAAATTTAAATACAATGTCTTTGAAAGCCCGCTTTCATTTAGCCGCTTGGATTGCTTTTTAAATCACAAACGAACCTATTTTTACAAATACATTTTAAGGCTCGCCCAAGCAAGGGCTTTAAGTGCGCAAACGCACAAAGCAAAGGACACGGGAAATTATTTACACGAGCTTTTAAGCGAATTTTTTGCAAGCCATAAAACGAATTTTAATGAGGCTGAGTTTTTTAAATTTTATGATGAAAAAAGCAAGAATTTAAGCGCCTTAGAGGCTGAAATTTGGAGACTTCGCCTTAAAAAATTTGCCAAAAATCAAAAAGAACATTTTTCGCAAGGTTATAGGGTGCTTTTTACCGAAAAAGAGTTTAAAAAAGGGCTTGTTTTGGGGCAAAAAGAGATTAAAATTTGTGGCAAAATTGACAGGATTGATGCCCTAAATGAAGGGCATATTATAGTTGATTATAAAACGGGCAAGATAGATGAAAAGTCCTTTCAACTCGCCTTTTATCAGGCTCTCTTTGATGAAAATGCCGAGGCAATTTTTTATGATTTAAAGCAAAATGAGAGCATAAATTTAAATAATAATTACAATTTAGAGCATTTAAAAGAGTGTTTAAATGAGCTTTTGCAAGGTGCTGAAAACGAGATAGAGTTTGAGAACGAAAAGGAAAATTTACACTGCCCCTACAAGCTCATTTATGAAAAGGATTTAAAATGAGTTTTGAGCCTTTTTTGGCATTAGAGGCGAGTGCGGGCAGCGGCAAAACCTTTGCTTTAAGCGTGCGTTTTGTGGCACTTGCGTTAATGCAGGGCGTAAATTTAAACGAAATTCGCGCCATAACCTTCACAAAAAAAGCGGCAAATGAGATGCAAAGCCGCATTATCGATACCTTTTTAAATTTGCAAAGCAAGGAAAAAGAAAATGAATTAGCCGAGCTTTGTAGGCTTTTAAATAAGGATAAAAATGAAATTCTAGCTTTAAGAGATGCGAAAAAAACCGCTTTTTTAAGAACGGAATTAAAGGTTAGCACCTTTGATTCTTTTTTTGGTAAAATCTTGCGCGCCTTTGCCCTAAATTTAGGGCTTATGAGCGATTTTGAGGTTAGCGAAAAATCAAGCGATTTAAGGGCGGTTTTTTTAAAAATGCTCTCGCGCGAGGAATTAAGGGATTTGGCATATTACATAGTGGAACTTGATGAGAGGGAGGATTTTTTCAAAGAGCTTGAAAGCCTTTATCATAACGCCTATTTTAAGGGCGTTGAGA
>CAVJSG010000256.1:0-2506 GCA_963651895.1 Campylobacteraceae bacterium | reverse complement strand
ACCCCTAAATAACCCACTAACTACACCTAAAAGGGTAATCAAAGGGCAGTGAAATACACACTAAATTTTTCTTTTTTTTTTATTACCCTTTTACTACCCTTTAATGACCCTTTAAAAGTCATTTTTAAACTTAAATTTAAGGTGCATTTTAATGGCATATTGACTTTGTAAAAATTTTGTGGTATGATTGTCGGTATGAAAGTTAAACATTTTACGAATGAAAGGACAAACTATGACCCTAACCATAGAAAATGTCAAGCCTGAGTTTTTGCCTAAGTTTAAAGAATTCGCCCAAAGCCTAAATGCTACCATTACGGAGAAAATGGACGAAACGGAGGACGAATGCCCTATTTGTAAGGCTCAGGGCTACACTTTAAGCCCTAGTGCAGAAAAAAGGATTTTAGGGGCTGTAAAAGAAATAGAAAACAAGCGAAAAAACGGCACGCTCAAAACCTACGCAAGTATCGATGAACTGCGAGAGGCGTTAGAGGCTTGAAATACGAAATCGCACTCGCCAAAGGCTTTAAAAAGAGCTTCAAAAAGCTAAATTCCAAAGACAAAGAGCTGATAATGCAGATTTTAGAACGCCTTGCAAATCGATGAAATTTTAGAGCCAAAATACAACGACCACGCCTTGCAGGGCAGGCTTAAAGATTGCAGAGACTGCCATATCAAACCAAATTTAGTGCTTATTTATCAAAAGAAAGACGATATTTTGGAGCTTTTAGCGTTAGATATAGGCTCGCACAGCGAAGTTTTTTAAGCGTAGATTTGAGACAAACCCCCTTTACAAATTCACAAAAAAGTGCTATAATTGCACATTGAAAATTTAGTTAGAAAGGATAAAAAATGGTATTGGGAATAATTGTAGGTTTGTTTTTTTCTATGTCTATTGCTACCGTTCTCTTTCTTCGTAAGGTAGTTGTTGAAGAAAAACCTAAATGGCTATACAAGATAGTATGTATAGGGGCTGAGAAATACGAGAAAATGGAAAACAAAAAAGCCAAAAGAAAGAAAAAAATTTTTAACAACGATAAGCCTATTTGCAGTTTGTCAGTGATAGACGAAATTAGCGTTAATGTCTGCAAATAGTGGCAAAGCAAATATGCTTTTGCCGCATTTTAAGGATTGAATGGCTTAAATGGAGAACCTGTCATAACTCTATAAGTGGAGCTACCGTTTGTAATCGGTCTTTCGCCACTACTTGAAATTATTTGTCCGTTATAACTTGCATTAAGCAAAGTTCCATTAAATCCCTAATTTAAGTCAGAGCCTTGTATTTTCATACTTAATGTGTTGTTATTAGCGTAATCCCTTTGGTATGCTTGCCCCATTAGACTATATCTTTTGCAAACATCAATACTTGGGAGTTTTCCATAATTTGTATTATTAACGACTACTTCGTTATTGGCGTGAGCTGCGTATGGGTTAGCATTTGAGCCTAAACTTTTACCCTCAGCTCCTGTTGTTCCAAAAGAACCTTGCGAAATCATACCACCGCCGTATTGTTTGTTGAGTGCAAGTAAGCCAGCTCTATCATTTTGTGCCATACTATTTACGGTCGCACCAGCATCGGCAAAATATCTATTTTGCTCGCTTGTAGATAAGCTATTAAAATCGGTAACACCATTATTCGCAGCGTTTTCTCTTGCCAAGCCATTTATTATATTATTGAGTGTATTTCCCTCCACGCTTTGCATACTTGTTCTAGCTTGACTATATGTATCGGCAGAATTCAATAGTGCTTGGTATGTGCTGCTGTTTTCCAATGCTGTGGTTTTAGTAAATTGACTTGTTATGGATTGATTTTCAGACATTGTTTGCAAAGTGGCTTTTTCGTGTGCATTTGTCAATGCCGTTTGTTCATCTTTGCTTAAAGATTTAAAGGCTTGACTTGTTGTGTCAATTTGCGCCCCAGCTCTAACAAAAAAATCCACACTTGCACCACCGAGTAAAGTCCTTTTGAATTTTTTATTGCCTCTGTTAAGTTGCTAGCAAATGATTGTCTATAAGACTCACTAGAATCGTAGGCTTTTCCGTGAGCATCGGTAAGAGATGACATAGTGCCGTCTTTTTGCATTTGTGCGTGAGTTGCGTTTAGTTGTCGCGAAAATGATTGTTGAGCCATTTCCATCTCGCTTTGTGCTATTTTCATTGCACCAGCAGATATTTGCCCACCCGTAAATAAGCCACCTACATTAGTGCCACTCATCACAGCATTAGAAATCGCCGAATTCGCCACGCCGCCGCCTATGCCTGTTTGGGTATTGTAGGCTGTTAAATTTCCAAAACTATCATAGCTTGTCCCTTTATGACTATCTATCCCACCCTCTCTCGCATACACCTCCTCCCCTCTCGGACTCGTAATCGCCGTGCTAGTGCTTAACGCCTGCTGCGTGGCAAAGCTACCAGCCGCCCTGCTAGCACCAGCAAGCTGTTGTGAAAGGCTACTTGCAATGCTCACAAAGCCCATTTCACTGCCCTTTGCTAACGCAAATGCGAGCAT
>CAVJSG010000255.1:0-2512 GCA_963651895.1 Campylobacteraceae bacterium | reverse complement strand
CATTTTAGGGAAGTGGGCGACTTTGAGTTTTTGCAAAAAAAATACCCCGCCGCTTGCGTGGTAAAAACCCCCGAAAATTCACTAATTTTGCCAGCCTTTATCAACACCCACACCCATTTAGAATTCAGCGCAAATTCTTACACCCTGCATTATGGGGATTTTTTGCTGTGGCTTAAAAGCGTGATGAGCTCGCGCTCGGCTTTAAGTGAGCAAGCACGAGAGGGGCTGATTTTTGGCGTTTTAAGGCAAATGCTTAAAAGCGGCACGGCTACCATAGGCGAGATTTCAAGCTTTGGAGGCGATTTGAGTGCTTGCGTGAAAAGTCCGATGCGCGTGGTTTTTTTCAACGAACTCTTGGGCGTAAATGAGAAACAAAACGCGCAAAAACAGGCTGAATTTTTAAAACGCTTTTCAAAAAGTGCCGAATTTAAAAGCGATTTTTTCATCCCAGCCGTCTCACTTCACAGCACATACTCGGTAAATAGGGGCTTGGCGGAGTTTTTGATAGACTTTGCGAGAGAGCAAAATTTGCTCATCAGCACGCATTTTTTGGAGTCAAACCACGAAAATTCGTGGCTGAGGGGGGGCAAGGGCGGCTTTAAAAAATGGCTAAAATTTGCCACGCCCAACCCACGCCCGCACTTTGGCGTGGCGGATTTTGTGCGCCTTTTTCGCGGTGTGAGAACGCTTTTTACGCATTGTGTTTATTTAAAGCCCAAAGAATTCACGCTTTTTGATAAAAATTTGCACTCCATCGCCCACTGCGCCTTTTCTAACCGCCTTTTAAGCCGCAAAAAGCTCGATTTAAAGGCACTTTTGCAAAGCAAACTCAACGCGCACCTCGGCACAGACGGGCTTAGCTCAAATGTGAGCCTTTCAATGCTTGATGAAATGCGTGCGAATTTGCTTTTGCATAGCGAATTTAAGGACTTGGCAAATTTGGCTAAAACCCTGCTTTTAATGGCAACCTCACGCCCCGCAAAAGCCTTAAATTTAAACCTTGGCGAGATAAAAGTAGGCAAAATCGCTGATTTTAGCGTGTTTGAAATCAGCGACTTGCTGACAAAGGCTGAAAATTCGCCAAATTTCAGCCAAAATTCAATTTCAACCACTCAAATTTCGCCAAATTCAAACGCAATAAATTCAACCTCAAAAACCCAAAATTTAGCAAATTCTAGTGAAAATTCAGCTCAAAACGCCAAAAATTCAGCCCAGCTGCCCTTACAATTTATCCTAAACGCCAAAACAGCCTCAAAACTTTTCATAGCGGGCAAAGAGTGTGAATTTTAAATTTAAGGGTTTTTTCTAAAAAAGTGTTGAAAGTTTAAAAAATCTTATTTCGAGCGTTTTTTAAGTTGTGCCAAAACCGCCAACACGCCGTCATTGCGAGCGAGACGAAGTCGAAGCGTGGCAATCCACAGCTCAAAAAGCTGTGCAAATTGCCATTTTAAAAAAGTGCTAAATAAATTCACGCATTTTTAATAGCAAAATCATCTCAAAATTTAGCCTTGCAAACCCCCGCCAAATCACTCCTCATAGCCTTGCTGATATTTTGGCAAATTTTTGTAATAATGCTTACTATTTTTGTCAAGCAAATCCACGCCCATCGCCTCCATATCCTCATAAATGGCGATTTTGAATTTCACCTTTTTGAGCGCCTTTTGTAGCTTTATCAAATGCTGCTCGATTTTGCTCTGTTGCCGTTGTAGTAGGCGTTTGCGCTGCGTGGAGGTTTGCAAGCCCTGCGCGAAAAGGTAGAGGTAGCGGCGAATGTCCTCGATGCTCATATCGAGGCTGCGCAGGCACTCTATCCACTGCGCCCACTCGACATCGCTTTGGGCGAAGTAGCGCACGCCGTGCTCGTTTTGCTGCGTGAATGGAAAGAGCCCCTTGCTCGCCCAAAAGCGCAGGGTGCGCGAGGCGATGCCCGTTTGCCGCTCGACATCGATGATGGTGTAAGACATTTTTTGTCCTTTCTTTTTGGAATTTTTTGCGTTAAATTGTGAATTTTTTCGTTTTTGGCGAAAATTTAATGTTTTTTTGTTTAAATTTTAGCATTTTTTGCAAAAATTTGTACTTTTTTAATGGTAAAATTTATAAAATTTTTTTTTCTAAAAAATATCGAAAAATTTTAGAACAAGTACAAGTGTCATTGCGACCGGTTTTTTTACAAAAAACCGCGTGGCATCACATGCGTTGCACCGACTCGCGCAAGCACAAATTCATATTGAAAAAAGCTGTGGAATTTGCCATTTTTAAAACACTTTTTATGGGCTTTTTCAAAATTACTCGCAATGACGGCGTGAGAACAATTTTAACACAACTTAGAAAGCCACTTTAACTTTCAACACTTTTTTGAAAAAGAGCCAAAAATTTTTTAGTCATTTTCTATGTTTCCTTTTAAAATTTTGTTTATGGCTTTTAAAATTTTTCTTATTTTCCCCATTTCCATTTACCTTTCTTTTCAAAATTTTTAATCCCTTTCAAGCTACTATTTCATAGGACTTGTAAG
>CAVJSG010000254.1:0-2522 GCA_963651895.1 Campylobacteraceae bacterium | reverse complement strand
GCTAAATGCTGAACTCGTGGGATTTTCAAACGAAAAACGGGGGGGGCGAAAGCCCACCGCGCTTTCATAAGTGTGCCAAACCTGTGCCAAAATTGTGCCAAACCCAAAAAACCCAAAAATTCAAACATTCTTTAAAAACTATCAAAGCTAAATCGGCTTTTTAGCCTGTGAATTTAGCTTTTTTAGCCCAAAATCGCGCCTCGTGTGTGCGGGGCTACTCTGCCAAACGCGAGAATGTGGCGTTATCGGCTTTTGCCTTGCCTAATCCGCGCCATTTACGCTTTGGTGGGGTGTTGAGTAGTTGCCTTAAAAAAGGCTTATTTTAGCAGCTCGTGGGGACGAGCAGAAAGGGTTGCTATGATGCAATTCATAGGTTTAGAGTTGCGAGGCTTTAACCTCGCCGAAAATGCCAAGCGTTTTACAACGCGCGGTGTGGCAAATATGGCACGCAGCGGCGATTTTAGCAGCAGTGTGGCAAGTGATGGCGTGAATTTCACGCAAAATTCGCCAAGTGTGGCGAAAGGTGAGGCGAGCGAGCAAGGCGGCGCGTGGGATTTTCCAAGCGTGAGTTTTGAAGTGCGCGAACGCCTAAAAGACAAGACTGCGCAGCTAAATGATTTAGCTGATACTCTGCTTAAACAAGCATTAGCAAGCGTGGGGGACGAGAAATGAACCTTTACGAGCTTTATATCGGCACGGCGTGGGATTTTGCGCTGTGGGAAAGTGGCTGGCAATGCTGACAAATATAGCCGATTTAGTAATGATGTGGATAGCGTGGATGGGCGTGGGGATGAGCTTTGTGCTTTTTACTCAGCTTATCACAAATAAAGAAATTCATCAAAGGGGGACAAAATGATGAACGAAACACAAGAAAAACGCGTTTATGAACGCGGCAAGAGGCTTTACATAGACTTTGTAAAGCGTGGCAAGCGCGTGAGGCTGGCAACGGGATTAAAGGCAAACGCCGAAAATCGCCGCTTTGTTTTAAAACACTTTGCCGAATTCGCAGTTGGCAAAAAGGACGATTTGCTAAAAAATCACAAAGACTTTACAAGTGCTGAATTTGACAAGTATTTGCCAAAGAGCGAAAAGGCACGCACAGCCTTTGCAAAAAGGGGTGAGGAAATCTTTTTTATAAAAAATATCCTCGATGAAATGCAAATTGAAAAGTGCGAATTTCGCAAGGAAAGCACGCAAAAGGGCTTTAAAAACAAAGCCGCCGCGCTGATGAAATTTTGCGATGAAAGTGGGATTTACGACATCCGCGAGGTTGAGCGTGAATTTTGCAAGGGCTATTTTAAATTTTTACTAGCCCAAAACTACACAAAAGGCACGATTGACGGCTATTTTAATGTGCTTTTTGAGCTTTTAAAATTTGCCTTTGATGACAAGGAACTCATTGATAAAAATCCTTACTACAAGCCCAAATTCAGCGCGGGCGAGTTTAAGGAAAGCAAAGAGTTAAGGGCATTCACGCTAAACGAGGCGCAGAGTTTAATCAAAACCGCGCAAGGCGAGCTAAAAAGCTATTTAATCATAGCCTTTTTTACAGGGATGCGCGTGGGCGAGCTTTTAGGACTTGAATTTGCAGACCTTGATTTTAGCAAGGACATCATCAAGGTGCAAAGGACACTTTTACCAAGTGGGCGAACAAACGCGCCAAAGACCAAAAATTCACGCCGTGAAGTGCTGATGCTCGAACCCGTAAAAAACGAGCTGACAAGGCTAAATGCAGCGGCAAAGGACAAACAAAGCCGCATTTTTGCACGCAGCCGTAACTTTTATGTTACGAGATTTAAGGCACTTTTGCAAAGCCTAAATTTCGATGAAAGCTGGACACTTTACGAAACGCGGCACTCTTTTGCGAGCATAATGCTCCAAAGGGGCGAGGAAATGGCGTGGGTTAGTAAAACGATGGGACACAAGGACTTATCAATTACCCTGCAAAGATACACCGCCTTTTTGCCTGATAAAAGCATTAAACGCGGCGAATTTTTAAGGGGACTTGACTTTAACGCCGAGCCTAGTTTGTTTAATGTGGGCTAGTTAGTTTAACCGCGCTTTGTTTTTGAGTAGGACGGGCGCGGTTTTGGGATTTTCTACAAAAAAAAGGGGGAAATTATGGAAAATCTAAAATTTTGCAAGATTTTGACAAAAAATCAAGGTTTAGGACTTCGCCAAAAAATCGAGGCGTTGAAAAGCGGCACGCGCGAATTTTACAATGAATGTTTTGTAAAAGAACGCGAGGGTGGGGCTTACGAGCTTATAAGTAAGGACTACAAAGACCGCGCCTATGTTTTGGGCGAAAATGTGGTTTTTTGCGAGGTTGTGGCGCGAAATTTGCAAGAACTGCGCGATTATCAGCAGTTTAAACAAGCAAAAGGGGCTTAAAATGTATATGGAAGTGAATGCGTGGGATTTAGCACCCGTTGAGATAGCAGTGCAAAGCAGCGAGGCTAGCTTTAAATGCGCGGCGTGTGATAATATCTTTGCAGTGCGAAATTGCGAGGATTACATAAAGG
>CAVJSG010000253.1:2057-2554 GCA_963651895.1 Campylobacteraceae bacterium | reverse complement strand
CATATAGCTATGTCGTCAATGGGCGCAGCGGGATTGAGTGGATAATGGAACGCTACCAAATCAAAACCGACAAAGACAGCGGAATAATCAATGACCCGAATTTGTATGAAAACTCGGGCTTTGGTAATGGCGGCTTGGCGAATTCAAATGGCGGTGTGGGCGGTGCGGATTTTGGCGGCGGCAGTGCATTAGCGGGGCTAAAAGGCGGCGAATACGCATTGTATTTGCTTTTAAGCGTGATTGAAATGAGCGTTTTAAGCGTGGAAATTTTGGATAAATTAGCGGAATTTGGGTTGGATGAAGTGGAGTGAGGTTTTGTGCCGCTTTGTATAAAGCCTTATTTTATAGGGATTTTAAGCGAATTCCAAGCAAATTTTGCAAAATTCTTATTGATAAGGCTTTTTAATTTTATGCGAAAATCAATGGTATTTGGAAATAGAGCTAAAAAATAAAAGAACAAGCAACGCTGCAAAAAGCTAAAATTTTGTGAGAAACAC
>CAVJSG010000253.1:0-2047 GCA_963651895.1 Campylobacteraceae bacterium | reverse complement strand
GAGAAACACCACATAAAAAAATACAAAAAAAGCAAAAAATTGTGCTTCTCCCTTGCTAAAAATTCTCCCCCAAATTTTATACTAAAATTTTGCTCCAAATTTCGGCTACAATTTTTACTTTAAATTCCGCCCTAAATTTCACTCCAAACCCTGTCTTAAAAAGCCCTCGCGTAGTAAAATGTCTATTGTGCCCTTAAATACAGGCAACGCGCTTTGTGCGGCGTAGTAGCTGCCGGGCTTTGTGGGGTTTCGCACTAGCACACCTATGGTGTATGCGCTCTTTGCGTCATTTGCAAAGCCAAAAAAGCTGGCGTTGTAGCGGTTGCTCGTGTAGCCGCCCTTGCTGGCTATGCGCGCCGTGCCTGTTTTGCCACCTATCACAAGTCCTTGCGTGAGTGCGCCCTTGCCCGTGCCCTTTTCTATGGTGTTTATGAGGATTTTTTGCATAGTTTCGCTGGCGTTTTGGGCTAGAATTTTCTCGCTTTTGGGAGAAATTTGCTCAAATTTGCCGCCTCTATAAACCTTTTCCACAAGGCTTGGAGCCACATAAACGCCGCCGTTGTTAAAGACATTGTAGCCCGCAAGTAGCTGAATAAAGGTAGTTTTAAGCCCATAGCCGTAACTCAACACCGATTTTTCAATGTCTCGCAGCCTTTTAGCCTCAGGCAATTCGCCCCTTTGCTCGTAGGGCAAATCGATGCCGCTTTTTTCGCCAAAATGAAAGATTTTAAGCCCGGCTAGCATTTCTCGCGCACTCAGACGCTTTGCGATTTGTATCATCCCCACATTTGATGAATGCACCAAAATTTCCTCAGGGCTCATAATTTTAGCCTTGTGGTCATCTTGTATCGTAAAACGCCCGAGTTTGTAGGCACCGCCAAAGGTGTTTATGCGCTCACTCAAACGCAGCTTGTCAAGTCGCAGGGCTGTGGTAAAGATGAAAGGCTTGATGACGGAGCCTGCCTCGTAGCTGTATTCGATGGCACTGGCGTTTAGCACGGATAAATCCTTGCCCCTGTTGCTTGGCTCATACCTACGCGTGCTTGCGAGGGCTAAAATCCTGCCCGTGCCGCTCTCCATCACGCCTACGATAATCTCATTTGCCCTTAAATCCGCATTTTGCGTATCTATAAGCCGCTCTAAATTCTTTTGTAGCTTTAAATAAACACTCGTATAAACATTGCAGCCGCCTATTTTTCGCTGCTGCACTGAGTCTAAATTCAGCACGATATTGCCGCCTATGTCTTTTAACCCTTGCACCTTTTCATTTTGCAAGGCTCGCAAGCACTCGTCATAGGACTTTTCAAGCCCCTTTACGCCGACATTTTTAAAAACCCCAAATTCCTCATCAAGCACCACGCGCGTGTAGCCGATGACGGGCGTTAGGGCGTCTTTGGACATATAAATTCTATCCTCTTTATGCTCGATTACGCCAAGCCCCCTAGTTTCAACCTTGCCGTTTGAGTTTGTAAAAGCCTTGAAAAAGCCCTGCACATAGAGCTTTTTGGCAAGTTCTTTAAGATGGCTTGCCTGCCTAGAATCCACATTTTGCAAAAGCACGAAATTATAGCTTTTGGGCTTTTTTATGGCTAGTCGTCTTTTTATGTCATTCATCGCGCTAGTGTCCGCGCCGCTGTAAATTTGAAAAAGTTTTAAAAATAAATTTAATTTGTCTTTATTTATGCTGCGCAAGTCGATTTCGGCGCGGTAAATTTCTTTGGAGGAACTTACTATGAAGCCGTCCTTTGTGATGATGGAGCCACGCAGGGCGAGGTCGAATTGCTCTTTTTCGGTGTTTGGTAGATTTCGCTGAGAGGTTAAAAAAAAGGTCGCGCCCAAAAACAAAGCCATCAGCACAAGTGCCACGAAAAAGGCAAAGGCGACCTTGGAGGCTCTGGCTCTGTTTTTATCTTGCATTAAATTTGCGTGCTTGTTATCTCTTTGTAGGCGTTGATGGCTTTGTTTCGCACTTCGAGCATAAATTTCATACTAGAATCAGCCTTGTTTATGGCGATGGCAGCTTGGTGCAAGTCGCGCACCTCGCCTG
>CAVJSG010000252.1:0-2572 GCA_963651895.1 Campylobacteraceae bacterium | reverse complement strand
AGCCGCTGCCGCCAAATACCACATAGCGCATCGCTCACCCCCTGCTCATCGTCAAGCACACCAGCCCCACGCAGATGAGGGCTATGCCGAGTATTTTGTGCGCGGTGAGCGGCTCGCCAAAGGCAAAGTAAGCCACGAGTGCGGAAAACACAAAACCCAGCGCAAGAAACGGATACGCCACGCTTACATTGACTTTGGCAAGGACGATGAGCCAGCTGATGATGCTCACCGCATACACGCCTAAACCGCCCAAGATATAGGGGTTTAGCGCGGCTTTTAGCACGAATGCGCCGCTGAGTGTGAGTTCGCCAAGGCTGCTCATCGCCTTTTTTAGCAAAATCTGCGCCAGCGCATTTAGCAGCACGGAAAATAAAATGAGAGGGATGAAGGGTTTCATTTGGCGTCCTTTGTGGTAAATTTTGTGAATTTCATTTAGCGTCCTTTGGTGCGACATTCCACAAGGCTTTTGCATTGGGAGCAAAACGATTTATATCACCAAAACGATATATATCGCCAATAGGATAAAAATTCACACCTTGACTTTGTAGATTTTTAAGTTTTTCACTAGAAATAAACTCAAAAGGATAATTTCTTTCAAACAATTTAACAGCAAAGAGTGGCTCGGTTTTAGGCTCAAAATATAGATAAATCTTGTCTTTATAGACTAAATTATCTAGTTTATTTTTGATATTTTTTGTATAGTTTCTACCCAAAGCACCATCGCTATTTAACACTGCGCCCTTAAAGGCATCGTAGCTATTTAATGTTAGAAAGAACACAAACAGTATTTGTAAAACTTTTAGCATTTTTGTTTGTAAAAATGTGTAGCTAAACACTAAAAACACAAAAGGCACAAGCCACATTTGTGGGGCATATCTGGCGAACCAAGATTCAGGATTTATCAGCACACTGCCCAAAATAAGCCCCACAGCAAAGATAAATTCCTTTCTTTTAAAATACTGCGGATATTTTAAAACCATAAAAAGGCACAAAACTAAAACCCCACTAAAATAATATCCAAAGCCACCAATCCACATATAATAAGTATCAAAAGGATGTTCATCAATATATCTAATAAAGGGTATTTTTAATTCTGTTTCATAATTATTGCAGCATTGATTCTTTGTTTTAGAAAAAAGGGATTTTAGCAGTGCTTGTGCCGAGCTTACTTCCTTCATATCCTTTGTTTTTTGAGAGTTATCAAACCTAACTTTGCCCAATAGCGGATAGCCAAAATGTCCGTGTTGAATTTGATTTGTAAGAAGCGGATTCGCGTTGCAAATTATTATAAGCAGTGCCGCAACCATGCCACTTGCAAAAACACCTTTTGCATTTTTCGCGCCAAAAAATACGGCGCGATAAATCAAATACGCCACGCCGATAAAGCCCGCATAGCCCACGCCCGTGAGCTTTATGCTAGCTGTGGCGAGCAGTGCTAAAATGAAAACGGCGTATTTTACGCGTGAATTTTCGCCATTTTTGCGAGAAATTTCCAAATCAAGCACACTTAAAAATGCGAATACCAAAGCACAAGCCATAAGTTCATCTACATAGTATGTGCCTATTTGTATGAAAACCACAGGGCTAAAAACGCCTAAAAATGAAAGCAAAAACGCCATTTTGACGCTTAATTTTTTAAACTTCAAAAGAACGCTAAAAGCGTAGCAAAACGCTCCAAAAGCAAAGAGATAATTTATAGCCTTGCCACTTTCAATAAGCCCAAAAGCCCTATAAATACACGCTTGCGTGATTTCTGCGAATTTTTGATAATGCTCCGCTAGAAATTCATTATTGATTTTCCAAGTTTTATTATTTGCCCAGTGATTATCGCTAAAAAATGCCTTAAATTCGTTCAAATCGGCTATGTGCTGATATATGGGATTCCACCCATTTGCAAGAAAGAAAATGCCTGTTTGGTGATATGTCCTGCCATCGTGACTGCTATCATAAAACGCAAGTGCCAGCGCAAAAGCCACGCCAAAGGCAAGGGCGTAAAGGGCAAGGCTTGGGATTTTGCGCGGATTTTTATAAAGCAAAGCCGCGAGACTTGCGATGAGTGCGAGATAAAAATAGCCTGCGTTTATGTTTAAATGCACCAAAAATCCAAGCGTGGAGAGGATGAAAAGTGCGGCTATAAAAACGAGTGTGGCAAGGGCGAGTTTGAAGCCTAAATTTTGCGCCAAATCAAGCACTTTTGGGCTTTCTAGTGAAAGTCTTTTTGTAGTGTTAAAGCCAAAAATGCAAATGATAAAAAACGCAAAAATAAGGGCGTAGTATTTCAAAATGGTTTTTACAAACGGCGAAAAGTCCATTTTATACTCGACTTTGCCTAAATTTTTGCCCTCAAAGCCTTGCGAAAGCAAATCCTGCGTGGTGCTGAATTTAACCCAGCGGTTGTGGCTTTTTGTCTCGCTGATTTTCTCAGCATCCACGCCCTCAGCCCACGAAATGCCCTGTATGTCGATATAGGCGATAACTTTGGAACGCAGCAAAAAATCAAGCCGCGCAAAATAAAGTCTGCTTTGGTAGGCAAATTTGCTCGGTGCTACGCTATTTTGCGCGCCTTGCAAAA
>CAVJSG010000251.1:0-2637 GCA_963651895.1 Campylobacteraceae bacterium | reverse complement strand
AAAGAAAGTTTCAAAAATTTTTTTTTTTAAAAACTCAAAAATTCAAAGAAAGGACGGCTATGCAAGCTAGGCAAGGTATGCAAAGTATGCAAAGTGTGCAAAATACACAAAATTCGCAAAATTTGCAAAATAAGCAAAGCGATTTTTTCAACCGCGAGTTAAGCTGGTTGCGTTTTAACACACGCGTGCTAGACCAATGCACAAAGGACATCCCACTGCTTGAAAAGCTCAAATTCATCGCCATTTACTGCACGAATTTGGACGAGTTTTATATGGTGCGCGTGGCGGGTTTAAAGCAGCTTTTTGTCGCAGGCGTGGGCACTTTAAACGCCGATGAGTTAAGCCCCTTGGAGCAGCTTAAAGAAATCCGCGCGTATTTGCACCGCGAAAAAGCCCTGTTAGAGCGGCATTTTGCGCAAAGCATAAAAGAGCTTGAAGCCAAAAAACTTTTCATAAAGCCTTATGAGCGCCTTGACGCCGCGCTTAAAGCAAGGTGTGATGAGTATTTTGCCTCAAACATTTTAGCCCTCATCGTGCCCATCGCAGTCGATGGCACGCACCCTTTTCCTCACCTTGCAAATCTCAGCTTTTCGCTTGCTGTCAAGCTTTGCGAGGCGAACAACGAGCAGCTTATAAAATTTGGGATGATTAAAATTCCAAGCGTTTTGCCGCGTTTTTTTGAGGCTGATTCAAACACCTATGTGCCGATAGAAAGCATTATAGAACAGCACATTGAGGACATTTTTCCGGGTTATAAATTGCTCGCCGCTGCACCCTTTCGCGTAACTCGAAATGCGGATTTAAGCATCGAGGAGGAGGAGGCGGATGATTTTATGATAATGCTCGAACAAGGCTTGCAGCTGCGAAAAAAAGGCGCACTCGTGCGGCTTCAAATCCCAAAGGGCATTGACGAGCAGATTTTAAATTTTTTAAATTCACATATGAAAATTCACGCCGATGATATTTATGCTTACAGCACGCTTTTAAATTTACCCTCCCTTTGGCAGATAGCGGGAAATAAAGCCTTTGCGCACCTTTTGTTCCCCACTTATATGCCAAAACTTTTGCCGCCATTTCGAGCTGGGGAGAACGCCTCGATGTTCGAGCATATCGCAAAAGAGGACATTTTGCTTTTTCACCCCTACGAAAGCTTTGACCCCGTTTATAGCTTCATAAAAGAGGCTAGCACCGACCCGGCGGTGATTTCCATTAGGATGACTCTCTACCGCGTGGCTAAAAATTCAAATATCGTGCAGGCACTAATAGACGCGGCAAATGACGGCAAGCAAGTTACCGTGATGGTGGAGCTTAAAGCGCGTTTTGATGAGGAAAACAACTTGCATTGGGCAAAGGCACTTGAAAACGCCGGCGCGCATGTGATTTATGGCATCGCGGGCTTTAAGGTGCACGCGAAGGTTTGCCAAATCATCCGCAAGGAACAAAATGCGCTCAAATTCTATGTGCATCTTGGCACGGGCAACTACAACGCAGGCACGGCGCGAATTTACACAGATGTTAGCTATTTCACGAGCCGCGCGGACTTTGCCGAGGATGTAACGACATTTTTTCACATTCTCACAGGCTTTAACAAAAAACGCCGATTAGAGGTGCTTGCGATGAGCCCAAATCAAATAAAAGAGCGCGTTTTAAAGATGATAGCCGCTGAAACCGCGCGCGGAAATGAGGGCGTCATCATAGCCAAAATGAATTCGCTCGTGGATAATGAAGTCATAAACGCGCTTTACGAGGCGTCAAAGGCGGGCGTGAAAATCGACCTAATAGTGCGCGGAATTTGCTGCTTAAAGCCCGCTATGCCTTACAGCGCAAACATCCGCGTGCGAAGCATTGTGGGCAAATACCTCGAACACGCGCGGATTTTTTATTTCAAGCACTCTGAGCCGCATTATTTTACTTCGAGTGCGGACTGGATGCCGCGAAATTTAGAGAGGCGTTTAGAGCTGATGACGCCGATATTTGACGAGCGTTTAAAGGCGAAATTATCACGCATTTTAAAGCTGCAACTAAGCGATAACGCCCTAGCTTACGCCTTGCGAAGTGATGGCGAATACGAGCGGGTGCAAAAATCAGCTCGCGCAAGGGCTGTGAATTCGCAAGAAAGGCTCGAAAACTATGTAAATCAAATCGACAAAACCCAAAAAAAACGCGGCGACCAAGGGCTAAAACTCATCTCAAAGCTGTTTAATGAGAGTTAGGAATGGGGTGGTAGAATGGGGTTTGATTTTTGTATTTTAATGACTGAATTTAAGTGTTGAATTTGGGTTTAAATGCCTAAATTTAGGGCGATTTTAAAAGATTTGTTTTTGTCATTCTGAGCCTGCGAAGCAGGCGAAGAATCCATAAATTCAAGGCATTTTTAGAAAAGAACCTTAAAAATGTCATTGTGCCATTTGCGAAAAATGCGTATAATCCGTCATTGCGAGACTTTGCGCCGCAAAGTCGAAGCAATCCACAACGCGCCAAAATCGCGTTTTTGGGATTTTTGGATATAAATTTACATTTTAAAAAACGCCTAAATTTAAGGCGAAATTCAAGGGAGAAAGGATGAAAAAACTATTTTTGCTCGCATTTTTGGCGAGTTTTTTGTTTGCGGCAAGCGAAAACAACGAAAGCTGCGGC
>CAVJSG010000250.1:0-2639 GCA_963651895.1 Campylobacteraceae bacterium | reverse complement strand
GTGTGGTGGCACGGCGTGGGGTGATTTGCGAAAAGCAAATGCCAAGCAGCCAAGCCACAGCACAGGGCGAGGGTTACTCTCTCTCTCTCTCTCTCTCTCTCTCGTTTAGTGGGCATTTTCTAAAATCCTTAAATCCAAAAATTCACACATTTCTACTCAAAAATTCACGCAAAGGGCGTGAATTTGGGCGAATTTTTCAAATTTTTGCTCAAAAATTCCTAAATTTAGGGCATTTTCTCATAAATTTCGCCCAAAAATTCACAACTTTTATAAATTTTACCCCAAATTTTCGCTCAGTGCAAACTGATAAAAAATCCATTTCAAAGGAATTCCTATGAATGACAAACCACGAAAGCACTTCGGTGCATTTTGCGATGAGGGCTCAAAAGTGTTGATTTTGGGCTCTTTTCCGTCTAAAAGTTCGCTAGAAGCGGGCTTTTTCTATCAAAACTGCACGAACCGCTTTTGGTGCGTTTTGAGCAGAGTCTTTGGCGAAAAGGGCTTGGTGGGCGACATTGAGGCTCAAAAAACCTTTTTGAAAAAGCACCACATAGCACTTTACGACATTTGGGACGAGTGCTACTACGCAAAGGCAAACAGCAACGCCGACAAGGACATTGACGCCGATAAAAGCGTTATGGCAAGGCTGGATGGGGTTTTGAAAAAGGCGCAAATCAAAGCCGTTTTCACAACCATAGGCAAGGGCAAAAATAAAGACGATTGCTTTTGTAAATGGGGCGTGAAAGAATGGATACAAGGCTATTTCCCACACCAAAACATAGACGAAGTGCTGTATGCGCTTTATTCCACTTCGAGTCGTAGCCCAAAAACAGACGATGAGTTGTTTGAGGACTATAAAATTATCGCTGAAATTTTAGGAAAGGATAAAAAATGAGCGAGACAAAAATCAACACCAAAGAAATAGGAGAAAAGGAAATAAAAGCCATATTGAAAAAGATTCCTGTTGAGGAATTTGACAAAATGGAACGCAAAGAAGACGCTTTGAAAAGGGTTGCTGTTGATGAGTTGGACAAAATCAAAAGCAAAATAGCAAGCTTGGAGCAAGCGAAAAACCCAAATTTTTTTGGCGCATTTTTGAAAAGCCTTTTTGTCCATTTTTTTATAATGGTGCTTTTTCTTGTATTGGCTGGGATTGGCATTTTTGTTTTTGCTATATTTATGGCAAAAAGTTCTAGCTCCGAGGATAGTGGGTATTTTTTAGTAATAGCCATATCTATCGCTATATTAGTGGGATTAGTGGGTTGGATATATTTGACAATTACTAATGCCAAAAAAGTCATTAAGCAGGACAAAAAGAAAGCCGAACAAGAAATCGATGATGAAAAAAAGCGAACAACTTGTCCAAACTGCAAAAAATCACTCGTTTGGTTTGCGATGCCATATGGGGATAAGGCACTTGATAAAGATTACAAAACAAAGGCGGTAAAAGAGGGCTTTGGCAATGATTCGTATATGCGCAGTGGTGTCTTTGTGTATGGAACGAAAGAAGTGTCTTGGTTTGGTTTTTGTTTAGAGTGCGGGCACATAAAGCATTGGGAAGAGGTAGTAAAATACGAGCAAGAGGTGTGAATTTTTGGGGTTTTTAGCCTTGTTTGCAATGATGAACGCCTAAAAATTCACGCAAATTTATGAAATTTTGTGGATTGCCACGCGATTTTTTCTATAAAAAACCGCTCGCAATGACACGGCTCGGTGTTTTTAGCGTTATTTTTAAAACTCGCTCGCAATGACGGCTATTTTGTCATTCTGAGCCTTTGCGAAAAGGCGAAGAATCCACGCTTTAAATTTAGGCACTTTTTGCCATTTGTAGATACTTCCCCTTCCCCTTCACTTCGTTCAGGGTCAGGGTCAGTATGACGAAATTTATGGCTTTATCTTTTAAATTTGGGAGTGCTTTTGTTATGGATTGTCGCGCGGTTTTTCCTATAAAAAAACCACTCGCAATGACGAAATTTGGCCTTTTTGACTTTTCTTAAAAAAATAGTGGCTTTTGTGATTGTGGATTGCTTCGGCGACTTTGTGCCTCACAATGACGAAATGGCGTGAATTTTTTTAGTAAATTTACACAAAAATTTACGGAATTCAAAAGCCAAAAATTCACAGCAAAACGCCAAATTTTAGAGATTAAAAAGCACAAAATTCAAGCACAAATTCCCCAAAAAACCACACATAAAATTCCGCGCAAAAATTCACTCAAACGCCCAAATTTAAAGCCCAAAAAACGCGAGAAAAAGCATAGCGATAAGCCGAGTTCTGTCGTGAATGCTCATTTATCTAGCCGCGTTTTCGCAAGCGCGGTCAAGCGAAGGGTCGCACCAAAGACACTAACCACCCCTTCTTGCTGCGGATTGGGTTTGCAGAGCCGAAATTGTTGCCAAAATCGCTGGTGGGCTTTTACCCCGCCGTTTCACCTTTGCCGCCGCCCGCAAAGCGCGAGCGGGCGGTAGTTTGCTTTCTGTTGCACTTTCCCTTAGGTCGCCCTAGTCATCTGTTAGATGAAATCCCTGTCTTTTGCAGCTCGGACTTTCCTCTTTGCACGAAACTCGTAACAAAGCGAGCATTTGCTATGCTTGGGGGAATTTTAGCGAGTTTTGGTGTGGATTTGGGCTTGAATTTGG
>CAVJSG010000249.1:0-2648 GCA_963651895.1 Campylobacteraceae bacterium | reverse complement strand
ATAAATAAATTTGTGGCGAGGCATCATTGCGAGCGGTTTTGAAAAAACCGCGTGGCAATCCATTGTCAAAAAAAGCTGTGGAATTTGCCATTCACTGAAAAACTTTTTAAATAAGAAATGCCAAAAAATTCACTCAAAGCCTATATTTTCGTGAATTTTAAAGTAATTCACACCCTCACCCTTGACTTTTCCAACCTTTCAAGCTTGCCAAGTCGCCAAAGATACCAATCCAAATCCCTAAACTTACACCCAAGCTCAAATTTGTCCCTAAATTGCTCCAAAATTGCCTTATAGTTAGCGTAACTACCTTTTTTAAGCCCATTTTCGCTAAATTTTGCAAAGGGGTAGTGCTCATTGAAATGCGCTAGTTTTTTGCGCACAATGCTATCGTAAATGACATAATCGTTCCTTTCATACACATACCAATTATGCCAAGCGCAGTATTTGCTGGCAAATGAGCGAAAATTTGCGTTCTTAAACTTTGCTAGTTCCTCTACTAGCAATTCGTCCCAATCTCGCACCCTTTCATCGAAATTCAAGCGCAAAATTTTCTCGGCGATTTCGTGGATTTTGACATATTTTGTGGCATTTGTGCTGTAAAATGTGTCAAGGCAGGTGATTTTGACGATGATTTTGTGTAGATTTTCATTCTTTGGACAAGCCCTAAAAAGCCTTTGCAGCACCTCATCCTCCACGCTGTAATTTTTAAATTCCCTTGTCTCGTTCCACAGCTTAAAAACCCTTTTTATCTCATCTTTGCTTGGTTTGTTGATAATCATTTTGTGTCCTTTGTAATGGTTGATTTTAATACTATTTTAGTCGGCACGCAATGCTTTTTAATTTTAGCCTCGCCACTCTTTGTAAGTTTTTTAGCTGTATTGTTAAGACAAAAAGCATACGACCTTTTGCAATCGCTTTGTTTTCATACTCACAAATATCTACTGTGTCATAAGCCATATAACGCGATTTTTTAAGGACTATATCATTGTAGATAGTATCCGCCCATTCATCGCCAAAATTTTTTCTTATTAAATCAAGATACATTTCTAGTTTATAATCTAAACCATAATCATCGTTGTTATAATTAAATTTATGAACCGCCGCAAACATTCTAATGGCAGCGGTTTTTTCTATCATTCCATTTACGCATTTATTGTCAGCTAAATAATTATCAAGCAATAAATGACGGATTTAGCACTCTTATAAAATTGGCATTGCCTTACAAAACCCATCTCTGTAAGCACATCCGCAATGGAATATTTTGAAAAACCACTTGCAACGACACTAAACTAAATTCCAAGACTCTTTCATAAAATAACCCCATAAAAATCACAAAATTTCAACCAAATTTACCCAAAAATTTTACCCCCAAACCCCAAAAAATTCACCTTTTCTCCCGCTTTATGAGTGCCTTTGCTTTTTCCCACAAATTTATGCCAAGTTTTTTGGCTTGCGTGGTGTTAAAGTCCCTATACTTCTCGCTTGCAGCACGCTCTAAATCGCTGATTTCTCTTTTAAAAACATTGAGCTTACTCTGCGTCAGCCGCGATAAATCATCGACTTTTGGGTTCTTTTTGAGCTCATTTATGCTGAGCAAAATCTGCGCCCTGCTTTCATTCATCAGCCTTTTGAGCTTTGCAAACGCCGTGTCTAGCTCGTTTTCGAGCAAATTTTTGAGTATATCGCGCACGGGGTTTTCGTAGCTTTTCGCAAGCTGCCTCAAAAGCGCGATGAGCTCGTCCTCCAAGCCGATGAGCTCCTTTTCTTTGAGCGTCAAATCCTCCTCAAAGGCGCAAAATTGAAAGCTTTTCCTAAACTTTTCAAGCCCCAGCCCCACGCCCTCTTGCGCGCCTTTCACCACGCCCTCGCACAGCTCGCGGGCTAAATTCTTAAACTCATTTGCCAGCTCAAACGCCGTGCTTAAAAGGATTTGCGAGCCTTGCAGTATGTTTTCTTTCCTAAAATTCGCCTCGCAAGTGGCACTATACATTAAATTTTTTGCGATTTCGCCTATGGTTAGCTCTATGTCCTCGCCCCTTTCAAGTGTCGCTATAAAGGCACTTTCAGCCGTTTCTTTAAGCATCCCCAAAGTCTCAATCTCAAACAAAAAAGCATCATCAAGCCCGCTTGAAATTTGCGCCTTAAAAGCCGAGCCATCAAGGCTTTGTTTGAGCTCGAAAAAAGTCTTACTAATCTCATTTTTTATGAGATTTTTTTGCGCCTCTACCTTGCCTTGCAGCGCACTTTGCTCGTTTATGAGCGCGTAAAGCGTGCTTTGCTCGCTTTGCACCCTTGCTTTAATGAGTGCTTTTATGACTTTCGTGGTGTTTTCGCTATTTAGCAAATTTAGCCTTTCAAGCACTGCCAAATAGTCATTTAAGCTCACTTCAAGGCGGGCTGATTTTTGCAAGGCTAGATTAAAAACCAAGTCCTCCAAAAGCTCATTTGCCCGCTCTTTTTGCGCCAAAAGCGAGTTTTCAAAGATGATTAGGGTGTTTTGCATTTTTTGTTCCTTTCGGTTTAGATTTTTGAAAAGAGCCTATTTTAAAGCAAATTTACCTTTTCGTGGGAAAAATTTATCCCTTTTTTTCAAAACTAAAATGTAATTATAGCCGACATTTGGCAAACTTTTTTAAATGATTTCAAAT
>CAVJSG010000248.1:0-2658 GCA_963651895.1 Campylobacteraceae bacterium | reverse complement strand
ATATGCTTTTGCCGCATTTTAAGGATTGAATGGCTTAAATGGAGAACCTGTCATAGAAAATTTAGTTATGGAAAGGAAATTTAGAGTATGAAAAATGTAAAAACAAAGGCAAAAAAATACAAACAAAAAAGCGAGCATAAACACACAAACAAGGCTTGAAAATTTGCAAAGGTTGCAAAACATTTACAAAGAGATTGAGTATATCAGCAAGCAAGGCGACCTCGCAGCAGCCTTTAAAGACGACACAAAACGCAAGGCTATATTTGCGACCTTTACGGATATAGCTCATAATTTCAAAGGCATTGCAAACAGCAATGATAGCGAAATTTTAGCACTTTTTAGCGAGCAAGAAAAACGCCAAATCACAGGCACTCGCAATGTTTCAGCACACGGCAGCGAAAATGTTGCCATAAATGCTGCGATAAAGTATGTGAAATTTACGCTTGTGCCACTTGGGGAGAGGATAGGGGCGTTTTTAAATAATGTGAATTTGAGGGTTGAAAGGGGGAGCGAAAATAAGGCTAGTAACAATAGGGCGTTTTGGGTATTTGTTGCTTTTGCGGTTATAGCACCTTTTTTCTTGCTAATGTTTGTTCTGCTTATCGGCGAAATGTTGTTTTTAAGAAACTTGTCTCCTATGTGGTTTGTGGGAGGCGTATTTGTCGTTTGTATGGCACTTGCAGCTTTAACGGCGAAAGGCGGTAAAAATAGTGAATTAAACATTAAAGTTGCAAGAAATTGGTTTAACCAAAATCAAACAAAAACAACAAAAACTAAAAATAATTACAAGGCAAATAATTCACACAGGCGAGACAGCGCAAATATGAATTTTGACGAATATATAGGCTCTGACGACCCGCACGAGCAAAGTTTATATTATAGTTGCTAAAACTATCTACCTGTAGAAAAGTTGCTTATTTTGTCATAAAGACTACCAAATTCTCGTGTCGAGCCTTCTGCTAATGCTTTGTCAAGGGTTTTCCCTTGCAAACCTGTTACTTGCGAATAGTCATTCTTAAAGCCTTGCGTATATGTGCTATGAAAACCACCTACACTTGTTGGTGCATAATTGCTAGCAACAAATTCAGCGGTTCTATTGTTTAAATTAAAATTGGGAATGCTTGATGATGCCGCCGCAAAAGAAGCAGGGTCAAGTTCTGCTGGGATACCAGCTGCTTGTTTGCTTGCCGCATTTACAGCAGCCATAAAATTTACACCTTGTTGATTTTGATAAAGATATTGGTTTAAATCATTTATTTCCTTTTTTAGTATTACGCTTTGAACTGCATTATCGACATCGTTTGCTTGTCTCACACCACCACCTACACTTAAATCGCTAGGATTAAAAGCACCGCCACCATTATTAAGCCAATTTGGAAATTGCTCTTTTAATTTTGCACTATCTGCATCATATTGTTCGGCGTGTATGTTAGGGTTGTAAGTTTTTTTGTTTTGTTTTGATAAGCCATCGCTATTTACATTAGTATCTATGCTAGCAAGTCTTGCTAATTCGTCAAAATTTTTGTTAGCAACTAGATTTTCTGCGTAGGTTAATGCCCCAGCACGAGTTTGGGCATTATTTACGCCATTATATTGTTCATTCAAAATACCCTCGATAATACGAATTTGCCCCTCATTTGTAGCAAGGGATTGTTGTAGAGTTTTTGATGCGTTGAAAGAATCCATAGAAGTTTTGACTTCGCTAGAATTACTGATATGCCCTGTTTTAAGCAGCTCATTATATGAGGCTTGTGCTGATTCATTTTGGGAAACTTGATTAGCAAAACTTTTAGTAAAGTCATTTTTGAAATTTTCTTGTTCGGCTTTGCTGAGATTAAAAAACCATTTATCTACTTCATTCATTCTTGTTCCAGCTGTCGCTTTACCTTTAACGCTTGCGTTAAGACTACCATCTGCACTAGCACTAGCAGAAAGTTTGTCAAAATAATCTTGGCTCAAATTTGCACCTGTTGCTCTATTGTAAGCGTCTATTTTTGCGTGATTGTAGGCGTTTTGTAAATTTCTAGTATCAGCATCACTGAGACCAAAACCTTTACCATTGCCATTACTGATTTCTTCTAATCTTTGCATAGTATCGCCATTACTTATAGCCTCACTCATCGCATTTAGGCGAGTTTGTGAATTTGTAGCACCAAAATTTGAGGTTACGCCACTAATGCTGGCACTTGTTATGCCGCCATTATTATTTGCTGAAAGAGTATAGCCGCCAGCAGTAGTAACATTTTGATTAAGCATACCTCCACCAGCAAGACCTGTGGCTGTCATAGACACCACCGAGCCGTTGTGGGCTTGTGCGAATTTATGAGTATCCATCCCAGCCTCTCTCGCATACACCTCCTCCCCTCTCGGACTCGTAATCGCAGTGCTAGTGCTTAACGCCTGCTGTGTCGCAAAGCTACTCGCAGCCCTGCTAGCACCAGCAAGTTGTTGTGAGAGACTTGTTGCAATGCTCACAAAGCCCATTTCACTGCCCTTTGCTAACGCAAATGCGAGCATAGGTGTCATCATCACGAGGTAGTTTAAGAAATTTGAATTTTCGGTTACTTTTTGGACGACTGCGTTAAGTTTGCCAAAATTTATAAGAATTTGCTGCAATATCGAATATATAAGGCTTGAAAGGGCTGACAAGGCTAAAAA
>CAVJSG010000247.1:0-2659 GCA_963651895.1 Campylobacteraceae bacterium | reverse complement strand
GTTTTACTGATAAATTCTACTTCAAAGGAGTTCTTATGAACGCACAAAAACACCCGTTTGCACCTGTGTTTGACGAAAATTCAAAGGTGCTGATTTTAGGCTCGTTTCCGCCACTTAACACCTCGCAAAAGGGCGGATTTTACTACGCCGATGGCACGAACCGCTTTTGGGGCATTTTAGGCAGGCTTTTTGACGAGCAAGAGTTGCCAAAACGCTCAAAGGACGAGAAAATCGCCTTTTTAAAAGCCCACAAAATCGCACTTTACGACATTTGGGGCGTTTGCTACAAGGACGATTTAAACAGCACGGACGATGGCGCCATAGTCGCCGAAAAAAGCCAAAAGGCTGATTTGAGCGAGATTTTAAAAGGCGCGAAAATCCAAAAAATTTTCACAACCATAGGCACCGCATCCTATGAAAAATGGGGCGTTGAGGAGTGGTTGTGGGGCGAGTATGGCTCGTATTTCCCGCACTGCAAGGGCGTGGGCGAGCTTGTAGTGCCGCTGTGCTCGACTTCTGGGGCGACTAGGCTTTCTTACGAGGAGCTTATCGAAAAGCAAGGCTACAAGCAAATCGCTGAAATTTTAAAGGAAAAACGATGAAAAACCAAACTTCAAAGGAGGTTCAAATGAACACACAAAGTGGTGCTGGGGCGAACTCAGCTGGAAATTCAGCGCAAAAAGTTGTGATTGTATCACAAAAATCCGCCGTCATAGGCTTCGTCATTAGCGTATTTATAGGTATGTTTGGGATTGACAGGCTTTACAAGGGCGACAAAGTGCTCGCGCTGCTCAAATTTCTATGTGCGCTGGGATTTTTGTTTTGCTTGCTCGGCTATTATGTGGAAATAGGCTTTACGCTTGCGTTTGCTACCCAAGAACCGCTGGTTATATTTGCCTCAAAGCCGCTGCTGTTTTGCGCCTTTGATGTGCTGTGGTATTTTGCCGACTGGATACTCGTGCCACTTGGCATTTCAAGGGATAATGCCAAAAGGCTTGCGGCGGCGCAAAATGGGGGCGTGGCGGTTGCGCAAAACAAGCCAAAAGACGACCCCTACGAATACGCAGCACCCCAAAAACCGCTACTCAATTTAAGTGAGAGCACGACAAAGCTCGTAGCGGCGGTAGTTTGCGCCTTGTTGCTTGTAGGCATACTTGGAATTTATGCTTACCTTTGGGCAACTAGCCAAGCGTGAATTCTCGCCCTTAAAAAAGGCGAGAGTGAATCCGTCATTGCGAGAATTCGCAAGAATGCGAAGCATAGCCACTACGCGACAAAGTCGCGTTTTGGGGATAAATTGACACCAAAAAGCGCACTGCGTGCGTGGTGGATTGCCACGCTTCACGCATTGCGTTCGCTCGCAATGACGGAATTTTCTGCGTTTTTTGCAGTTTTAAAAAAACGCCTCACAATGACGATAAATTCAACACTTTTTAGAAAAAACCTTAATTTTCTAAGCAAATTCTATGATTTTTCGGCAACTTTCGCCGCCGAAATTCAACACCTTTGGAAAAATTCGCAAATTTTATGGATAATTTTTATCGCTTGTTTAGAATTCTAGGCTAAAATTTACCCCTTATTTTAAATTTAAGGAGAAAAAATGGGCAAATATGTAGAACTAACTTCTGCAAATTTCAGCGAGGCAGAGTCCGGCGTGGCTTTGGTGGATTTTTGGGCGCCTTGGTGCGGTCCGTGCAAGATGCTAGCACCCGTCATAGACGAGCTGGCGAACGATTTTGAGGGCAGGGCGAAAATCTGCAAGGTAAATACAGACGAGGAGCAGGAGCTTTCCGCGCGCTTTGGCATACGCTCGATACCGACAATGGTGTTTTTAAAGGGCGGCGAGGTGGTCGATACCCTCATCGGAGCGCAGAGCAAGCAGACTATCACCGACAAGCTCAACGCTTTGTTATAGTTTGTCGCCGAATTTGGCTTTTAATGTGCGTGAATTTAGGGCTTTTGCTACTAAATTTGGCTTGCTAATTTTGCTAATTTCGAAATTTACGAGCCTTAAATTTTTGTAAATTTGGGGCTTGGTTTTGAATTTATGCTTGGCGAGCCTAAATTTGCGCGAATTTTAGCAGTATTTGGGAGTTTTAGAGCCTTAAATACGCAAGAAATCCGTCATTGCGAGCGGTTTTTTATAAAAAGCGGAAAAGTGCAGTGAGGTGTCATTGCGAGCAAAAACAAGCGATAGCGAACTTTTGCGTGGCAATCCATTATTTTAAAAGCTGTTAAATTTGCCATTTTAGAAATACTACTTTAAAAATTTATGCTTTTCTTAAAAAATAGCAAAGTCTAACAGCAGGCAGAGTGTGAATTGCCACGCCTTTGCTCGCTAATGCTTGCAAAGTCTCGCAATGACGGCGTTTTGTGAAATTTGTGTGAATTTGGTGGCAAAAAATGCCAAAAGAAATTCACAAAAATTTGCCAAATTTAAATAAAAAAAATGCTATAATTTTGCATAAATCTAAAAGGGAAATTATGAAAAACAAAGCAAAAATCCAAGCAGACAGTGTGTGGCGAGTGTTACTCTCTCTCTCTCTCTCTCTCATTTAGCCGAGACTTTTTAAATTTTTCACGCCGTTTTATCCGCAAGGCGAATTTTCGTAAATTTCGCCCAAATTTTTACCCAAAAATTCATAAAATTCACTCGAAA
>CAVJSG010000246.1:0-2687 GCA_963651895.1 Campylobacteraceae bacterium | reverse complement strand
GTGCTAGGACGAAGCATTGCGGCGCTGGCTTTTGCGGCTTGTTTGTGCGCTGCGGATATGATTATATCGGCAAATGCGCTGCCTGAAAACATTAAAACCTTCATCAGTGCGCACTTTAAGGCGCAAATCGGCTTGGTGCAAATGGACCGCAAGTCCTACGAAATCTACCTCACGGACGGCACGGAGCTCGAATTCGACTTGATGGGCGAGTGGATTGAGATAGAAAACAAGCGCGCGTTCATCGACCTAGCCGTGCTGCCGCCGAACCTCGCAGCCATCATCAAGGCGCAACACCCCAACACGCCGCTCATCGAAGTCAAACGCAAGATAAACTACTACAAGCTCAAACTCGCAAACAGGCTAGAAATCTACATAGACCCAAACGGCACGATTTTGATGCAGAAATTTGACTGAAATCGAGCGTCAAAGTCCTAAATTTCAAGCAAATCTAAAACCTCCACCCAGCTTGCAAATTCGCTTTTACGCCCTTAAAATCGGCGTTTAAATATCCGCTCACGCCGTAGCTTAAAAATACGCCGTTTGCAAAGCTCTCATAGCCGCCAAGCTCGATTTCATAGCTTATGCCGCCGTTTGATTTCTTGTAAGCTATGGATTTTTGGGCGTTTGCGAGGCTGATTTGATACTCATCATCGCTGTGGTAGAAGTCCTTGCTCGCCAAAAAGCTCGCCCTGTAAAAGCCGCTTTGCTTGTAATACACATACTCAGCCCCAGCCCCAAGGCTTAGCGCGGTGTCCTTGTGCGCTTTTTGCGTGTAGATGGGGCTTTCAAAGGCGTTGATGCTCTCAAAGCTCACGCGGGCAAGGATTTGCGGACGCAGGGCAAAGCCAAAGTCAGCTTTCAAAAGCGCGTCAAAATATCCCCCAAAGCCCTTGTAGTCGCCACTAGCCCCGTCTAAATTCAGCTCGCCGTCTATGGCAGAGGCACTCAGCTCGTTTTGCAGCTCCAAAAAGCCCAGCAGTGCGTTGCTGTAAAGGCTCAAAGTGTAGATTTTAGGCTCTTGGCTGAGCTTTGAGCCGCTCAACACCCCACTACTGCTGAAATTTGAGTTCGTAAATCCAAGCAAAGCCCCCAGCACCAAGTCTCCGCCAAATGCCCTTTTATCGTAGCCCACGCTGATATTTTGAAAGCTAAAAGCCCCGTCCGCGCCCTTGAAATAGCCCCCGCCAGCGTTCGCCCACAGCCTGTTTGCGTCCTCATCAAAGCGCAAATTCGGCGCGATGTCGCTTTTTATTAGGGTGTTTGCGGCGTAGAGTTCGCTATTTTGGGCGTTTGCGGCGAAATTTTCGCTAAAATTCTCATCAAAGCCCAAATTTAAAGCCGCTTCGCTCAACTCGCCGCCTAAAAATTTGCGTAAATTTGGGGTGTTTTCCTCATTTAAGCTCAAATTTTTGCGCGAATTCACGCCATTTTTGCGCAAATTGCCTTTGGGGGCGGCGGAATTTGCGCGAATTTTTCGCTTTACCTCGCCCACAGCAAGCCGCGCCGCGCCAAACCTCACGCTTTGCACCCTAGCACTGATGTCTTGCTTGTGAAGCAGGGGCAGGGTTTTGGCGAGGTGATTTGCCTTTGAGAGTTGATTGAAGCTCGAATTTAAGGCGTTTAGACTTTGTTTTAATGTCGCATTATCCAAATTCGCGGCGTTTGGGTTGTGGGCGAGTAAAATTTCCAAAAGCGGCAGCTGCTCAGCCCCTACGCCGTAGGAATTTAAATCGCCTTTTGCATTCGCACCGCCGCTAGAATCCCCACTGCTAGAACTTCCACCACTCGAACCGCCACTACCGCCTGAATTTCCGCCGTCAGCACCGCCACCACTTGAACCACCTTGACTTCCGCCACTATCCACTCCGCCACCAGAGCCTGCACCACCACTATCTACATCAGCAGCATCAAGGGCTAGATAGTCCATATAATACACCGTGGTTGGAATTGTATTAACCTCTTTTATATGTGAAGTGCTAACGCCGGTTATATCATCGCGCTGTTGCACTACTATTTCTCCACTTTGAGTGTAAATTCCAAGTTCGTTTTTTGGGTTGGCAGAATCAGTTGCATACATAGTAGTTATCACGCCGCTCTCGTCAAAGTCCGCACCCCAAATGGTAATGGCGTGTGCACCGCTACCAGCACCGCCGACACCATAACTTATGCCAACTGGACTGCCCATTTCTAATGCTTTTAAAACTTTCGCAGAAAAACCAGCAAAACCATCTTTATATGGGTTTGGGTCAAAGTTGTAGGTTTTTCTGTGAAAATCAACGATACCACTATAAACGCTACCGATATAATATGTGTAAAAGAAGTTTTTAAGTCCAGTGCTTACAGCTCTGCCGATATTTTGTGGAAATTCGTTTTTAAGATGCTCAACTATCGCTTTTCGTCCTTGTGGGGCGGTTTGGTCGGTAGGTATTTTTGTATCTTTTTGTTGCTGCCAGTGGTCTATGAGTGCCGCACCGGTGTAAGCCCAGCAGTAGTTTTGTCCGTAATCTTGAAAAAGCGATGGAGCCCAGCCATTGTTTGTTTGCGTAACGCCCTTTGCCCAAAATTCCGCAGCGTTTGCCAAAGCGCAAGCAAGGCAGAGTGAAAGGGCGATTTTCCCAGCTTTTTGGGTGGTTTTGTGGGCGATTTGCTTGGCTTTCATAGCGAAGTTACGCATTGAAATGTGGGGG
>CAVJSG010000245.1:0-2694 GCA_963651895.1 Campylobacteraceae bacterium | reverse complement strand
CTCATTCAATTACCTTGCTAATTTTACATATAAAATCTACATTAAATAGATTTAATGTGTAATTATAGCAAAAATTAGCAGTGTTGTCAAGGCTATAAAGAAATTACCATCTTTAATGATAAATTATCACCGATAAAGCCTTGATGGTGCTTAAGCATTTTTCCTCTCAGCAAAATAAAGCACAGGCAGTTCCTGCTTGATGAATTCATCGACATTTTTAACTTCATTTATGATTTTAAGGTAGTCAAAAAGCTCTTGCTTTTCATCATCAAGTAAAAATTCACGCACACAGCCTTGAAGTTGCGTGGTTTCATCATACCAAAGCAAATCCGCAATCGCCCTTGCATAGCTTGCCACATAATAAGTATCTTGGCAAAACGAAACAAAGCGTTTTTTAATGCCTAGCATTTTAAGCGGAGAATGCTCGTTTAATTCATACATTTTAATGGGCTTAAAATCCCTAAAATACGCATTTGGATGCCAGTCGGCTATATGCCCTTGCTCGCTTTGCACATTTAACGCCTGCCAGCCTGAAATGTAGTGCATTTTTGCCCCTTACTCGCTAATACCAAGCCTCTCTTTTAGCCTATCCAAGATATCTTGCACGGCTTTGGGGTGAAACCAAATGGTATCTGCTATAATAAATTCACAATGTTCTTTATATTTTTCATAATCTTGCTCGAAAAAATCTTGCAATTCGCTTAAATTAGAAAGCTTGTTGTCCTTGATTATCGTGTAGATTTCATACACTATTTGAGCCCGACTTTTCATCGTTTTTATCCTTTAAATGCCTTTTTAAACATAAATCACGCCCCTAAGAAATTTCTCTTTGTCTTTTTCGATATATTTTGCATTGACTATATCAACATCCACACCAAAACGATTTTCAAGCCTTTTTCTCATCTTGTTTTTATAAGCAAAATAATCCGAACCAGAGAATTTTTCACTAAATTCATCATTTGTATCAAAAACAATGTCAATATCGCTAAACATATCAGCATAATCATTTGCATAAGAACCAAAGAGCCCAAGCTCAATTATGCCGTCCTTTTCTAGCTCGGTTTTTAGCTCTTTTAAATAGGCTAAAATTTCGTCTTTGGTAAAAGGCGGTGCTAGTATTTTATTAACAGGTGCAGGCATTATTTTTCCTTTAAATTTATGAAAATTATAGCAAAAATTCAAGTAATTTTAAAAGATAGTTAATCATAAGCGGGGCATTTTTAGCACACTCTAAGCGACCCGCTTTATCGCAAAAAGAGCATCGTTTCTCAAGTGTCCCTAGTAAAAAGGGCAGTCTCCGCAAACCCGCCAAAATGCCAAACACGAGAATGGTTCAGAGAGAAAACAAGGCATTATAGTGGATTTTTTTGCGTTTGTCAAGCCCCAAATTTAATACGATATTTTTTGTCCTTTTGCCACCTCTCTCATTTTGGCTTGTTAGCATTTATATCAAACCTATCAATGATTTTTTCCTGTGTTATAGGTTTATCAGCTTTATTAAGCCTATCGAACTCGTTATTTGCTTCACTTCTAGCGATTTTAGCACATTTATTGTGGCTTGCCAAAAGCCTTTCTTTAAATGCTGAAATGTTTTTAATGTTTGGAGTTTTAAATAATTTTTCCACATATTGCGGATATTTTTCAAGGAAAATTGCCTGAATTTCTTGCAAATTTTGCCGAACTAAAGCAAAGTCAAGTCCTATATTTTCAGCTGTTTGCTTAAAATAATTTATCCTTATGCCATCATCGTGTCCTCTAATACTCAAAGCACACTGCTTATCGCTGATATTTCTAATGGGATAGCAGTTTATTATGTCATAAATGGGGCTTAAAACAAGGGCGTTGTCCTTGAAAACAAAGCCTATATTCTTTTTGTGTAAATCATTGTTGTGCAACAAAGCATTTGCGTAGATGAAACGCAAAAAGAGCATTTTTTGCGTGTCATCTAATTTATCACACAAAAATTCACTAGCCTTTTCTATTGAACCCTCGTATTTGTCGGCACTTTTCATCAAGGCATTAAGCGAAATTTGTGGTAGTTTATTGCCATTTTTATCTATGTCAAAACGCTTGATTAGATAATGAAAAACGCCCAAATTCTTATCATAAACAAGGGCATTAAAAGGCACTTCAAAGCCAAATTCACGCATAAAACTCACATTTAAATGCTCGTTTTCAGGTAATTGCGAGTAGTTTTCGTTGTAGGGTTTAAATATAAAATCCCCATAATCAGCACTGATTAAATCCCCCAAAATGCTTACTTGCAGCTTATGCTGATAGCCACTTAATGAGAATTTTTGCGTTTGGCTATCTAAACAAAAATTTGCACTAGGATTTAGCAACTCTCTTTTTATCGCAAGACATTTATCCAAGACAAAGGGAAAGGCATTTTGTGCTTTTAAATTCGACATTATGGGCTTGTCAAAGTCCGTTTTATTAGGCATAGTCGAAAAGTCAAAATCCCCTATGCAGTTTCTCAAAAATGGCAAAAGCTCAATGGGCTTTTGGGTATTGCAATACCTAAGCATTATCTGCAAATCAATGCCCTCAGGCAAAATGTCCAAAAGCTCACTTTTCAAGCTACCATCATCAAGCACAAAGCCTTTATTTTTGCATAAAAACAGCTCATCATTTTGCATTTTTGCGTAAAGTTTTTTGCCCTTGTAAATGAAAAATTCTTTGTTTGCGTTAGGG
>CAVJSG010000244.1:1409-2700 GCA_963651895.1 Campylobacteraceae bacterium | reverse complement strand
AAAAGCAAAAACAGAACCAAAAATAGTTAAAAAACCAAAAACCCGAAAGGACACCCTATGAAAACCATTACCAAAACGCAGTTCATCGTCATCTCGCTGATGCTTTTTTCTATGTTTTTTGGCGCGGGCAACTTCATTTTCCCGCCTATGCTTGGCAAGGAAAGCGGCGAGATTTTCTACCAAACCATACTCTATTTTTGCGCCACGGCGGTGCTTTTACCCGTTTTGGGCGTGGCGGCTGTGGCGAGGTGCGGCAGCGTGCAAGCACTCACAAACCGCGTGGATAGGGTTTTTGGACCCGTTTTCATCGTGCTGATTTACCTTTCCATAGGACCATTTTTAGCCATTCCGCGTGCGGCGAATTTGCCCTTTGAAGTCAGCATTGCCCCGCTTTTTGAAAGCCCCGCCGTGCCGCTCATTTTTTGGACGATTTTTTATTTCATCATAAATTTCATCATCTCAGCGAACAAATCACGCATTGTGGATATCTTGGGGCAGTATTTAACCCCCGTGCTGCTCGTGCTTATCGTGGTTTTGGTTGTGGCGGTTTTCCTCGCAGACACGCCCCCGCTCGCCGCACCCACAGGCAAATACGCGCTAGCCCCCACTAGCACGGCGTTTATGGCAGGTTATGACACTATGGACGCGATGGCGGCAATCGTCTTTGGCATCGTTGTCGTCAATGTCCTGCGCGACTACGGCGTGGTGCAAGAAAGGGCACTCATCAGCACTACCATCAAAACGGGCATCTTTGCGGGCGTGCTGCTCTCGCTGATTTACATAGGGCTCGCCTACTTGGGCGCGGCGACTGCGGGCATCGTGCAAAATGTCCAAAACGGCGCGAACATACTCTCGCAAACCGCAAACTACCTTTTTGGCAGCGCGGGCGCGCCGATTTTGGGCTTGGCGTTATTTTTAGCCTGCATCACCACGACCGTGGGGCTTACGACCTCAGGCAGCGATTATTTCAACTCCCTTGCGCCCAAAATCAGCTACAAGGCTTGGTGCGCGATTTTCAGCGTGGTAAGCGCACTGATGGCAAACATAGGGCTTAGCGGCATTTTGAAATTCGGCGTGCCCATACTCGTGGCGTTTTACCCTGTCGTCATCGTGCTCGTGCTGCTCGCGCTCATCGACAATTTCATCGACAGCAGTAAGCTCATCTACCGCGCTTGCATTTATATAACGCTCGTTACAGGGCTCATCTACTCGCTCGGCACAGTCGCAGGCGTGCTGCCACAGGGCTTTGTCGAAGCCCTCAAACCCGCTATGCCCTTTTACGACTATGGGC
>CAVJSG010000244.1:0-1399 GCA_963651895.1 Campylobacteraceae bacterium | reverse complement strand
AGGCTGGGTGCTGTGGGCGATAGTGGCATTTTGCGTAACCTACATTATCCACACCGTGCTGAAATTTAGGCAGTGAGTTGGGGGTTTGGGGGTTGAAATTTGTTAAATTTTGTGAATTTTTCTACGAAAATTCACAAAATTTACTTATATTTTAGCATTTTTGCAAATTTTGTCATAAAATTGCCAAAATGCTTTGATTTTAGTGTTTTCCGTGAATTTTTGAGTAAAAATTCGCACCAAATCCGCGAAATTTACTAAAAAATTCACACATTAAAAATTTCACTTTTCTATCTCCCTTTGTAGCGCGAATTTAAGCTCACTCAACCCCCTTTTTTCAAGGCTTGAAAGCTCTAAAATGAATTTTTGCGGATTGTCGTTTTTGCTTAAAAATTCAGCCAAATTTGCCTTTTCTTGCGTGAATTTTTGCTTAAATTCAGCCCCCAAATTCACGCTATCGCTTTTTGACAAAGCTATGCCAAAAGCCCTTGTAGCAAGCTTTGGCGAGAATTTAGCAAGCTCATTTTGCAGCACGCAAAACTGCTCTTTTAAACTCATTTCGCGCGTGAAATCTAGCACAAAAAGCAAAAAGCTGGTCCGCTCAATGTGGCGCAAAAAGGCTAATCCCAAGCCCTTGCCCCCACTCGCACCCTCGATGATACCCGGTATATCAGCCATCACAAAGCTTTTATACTCGCTAAGCTCGACTAACCCTAGCTTTGGCGTGAGCGTGGTGAATTCATAATCGGCTATTTCGGGCTTGGCGTTTGATAGCACCGAGATAAGCGTGGATTTACCGACATTTGGAAAGCCCACGAGTCCCACATCCGCGATGAGTTTGAGCTCCAAGCGCACGCGTAGGCTCTGCCCCTTGATGCCGCTTTGTGCGTAGTCGGGGCGTTGATTTTGCGCGCTTTTAAAATGCGCGTTGCCAAGTCCGCCCTTGCCCCCTTGTAGTAGGACTTTGCGCTCGTTTGCCCCACTCATATCGCACAAAATTTCGCCACTTTGCGCGTCTATAACCTGTGTGCCTTGCGGCACGCGCACTTCGAGGTTTGCGCCGCTTTTGCCGTTTTGATTTTTTTTCGCCCCATCCGCGCCGTTTTGCGCGGCTAGTTTTTTCCTGCCCTTGAAATTTGCGAGCGTGTGGGCGTTGTCATCGCGCACGATGATGACGGCGCCGCCCCTGCCGCCGTCTCCGCCATCAGGTCCTCCCAAAGGCACGAATTTCTCGCGGCGAAAGCTCACAGCCCCCCTGCCGCCGTCCCCTGCTTTTAACGAAATTTCCACGCTGTCGATGAACATTTTTTTGCCTTTAATTTATCTTAAAATTTTTGGTTTTTTCTAAAAAAGTGTTGAGTGATAGAAACTGCGCAAAATCAAAGCGCAAAATGAAGCGAAA
>CAVJSG010000243.1:0-2720 GCA_963651895.1 Campylobacteraceae bacterium | reverse complement strand
GCAGACTAAACATAATAGTTTGTCAAGCCCCAAAAAATCGATTTATCGCCGCAAGCTAAGCCCGCTAGCCACGCTAACTCAAAGTAAATTCAACCCAAAAAAACCTAAAAAATCCACAAAACCTCAACAGCCAAAAAAGCCCAAAAATTTCACTGGCACCCCTCGCACTCGATGCTGCGGTCGGCTACATCCACTTTCGTGCTGTCCGGGCTTTCGCTGCGTAGGTAATAAGTCGATTTCACGCCAAGTTCCCAAGCGAGCATATAAATTTCGTTGAGATAGCCCCCACTTGCCTTGTCAAGCGACATAAAGATATTTAGGCTTTGTCCTTGGTCTATCCACTTCGTGCGCACGGCGGCGGCTTTTACCAGCAGCCTTTGGTCGAGGTCGTAGGCGGAGGTGTAGAAATTCCACGAGTCTAGGTCTAAATTCGGCACGATGACGGGGATGATGCCGCTGAGATTGTGTTCAAACCACTTGCGTTTATACACGGGCTCGATGGTTTGCGTGGTGCCTACGAGTATGGAGATGCTTGAAGTAGGCGCAATCGCCATCAAATAGCCATTTCGCATCCCGTCTTTTTTCACTTTGGCGCGAAGTTTTTCCCAGTCGCACTCGCTTTGGTCGAAAAGCCCCTCGCGCAGTGTGAGTGCCTTTGCCTTTTCGTTCGCCACATCGATGGGAAAAATGCCCTTGCTCCAATTTGAGCCCTTAAAATCCTCGTAAGCGCCCTTTTCTAGTGCTAAATTCGAGCTTGCCTGTATGCACTCAAAGCTTATGCACTCCATTATCCTGTCGATTTTGTGCAAATGTTCCTCGCTGCCCCACACTATGCGCGCTTCGGCTAACATTTGCGCCTCGCCCATCACGCCAAGCCCTATGCTGCGGGACTTTAAATTCGTGTTTTTTACCTTTATGTGCGGGTAGAAATTTAAATCGATAACATTATCAAGCATTCGCACCGCTGTGGGCACGACTCTTGCGATGTCCTCTCTCGTGTTGATTTTGCTTAAATTCACGCTTGCGAGGTTGCAAACTGCCGTCTTGCCGTCATTTTTGAATTTCTCCACTATATAAACCTTTTTGCCGTTTATGGTGTCAAGGGTTGAGATTTTTTTGGCTTTTTTGCTAATGCCCCCGTTCGCCCCATCTACTTGAATTTCTTGTTCCTCGTCTAAATGAAGCTCCGTTTTGTCATCAAAAACGACTTTTATTTGGTAGTAATTTGGCTCGGTGTTTTGGAAAATTTCCGTGCATAAATTTGAGCTGCGGATAATGCCCTCGTGGGGGTTTGGGTTTGTTTTGTTCGCCGTGTCCTTAAAGCACAAAAAGGGCATTCCGCTTTCAAAGTAGTTTGTTAGAATTTTTTTCCAAAGTTCTTTCGCATCCACGACATTTTTGCTGATTTTTTCGTCCTTTTCGTATTCCTCGTAACGCCTTTCAAAGGCTTCGCCATAAAGTTCGCACAAATCCGCCGTCTCCATAGGGTCAAAGAGTGTCCATTTGGCGTTTGCCTTAACGCGTTTCATAAACAAATCATTTATCCAAAGCGCCGGGAAAAGCTCGTGCGTGCGCCGCCTTTCCTCGCCTGAGTTTTTGCGCAAATCGATAAAATCGCTAACATCCATATGCCAAGGCTCGATATACACGGCGATTGCGCCCTTACGCGTGCCGAGTTGATCCACAGCCACGGCTATGTCGTTTGTGATTTTTAAAAAGGGGATTATACCCCCCGCCGCGTTTTTATGCCCATCAATGCTGCCTCCCATCGCGCGAACTTTCGACCAGTCCCAGCCCACGCCGCCGCCAAATTTAGAAAGCAACGCCATTTCTTTGTAAGAATCAAAAATGCCCTCTATATTATCGCTCGTGCTGCCTATGTAGCAAGATGAGAGCTGATGGCGCGTGGTGCGGGCGTTTGAGAGAGTGGGGGTTGCCAGCATTACCTCAAATTTAGAAATCAAATCATAGAATTTTTTCGCCCATTCTTGGGGGTTAAATTCATTTTGCGCCAAAAACATCGCAATGCCCATAAACATTTGCTGCGGCAGCTCGATGGGCTCGCCCTTTTTGTCCTTTATCAAGTATCTATCATAGAGCGTTTTTATCCCCAAGTAAGTAAATTGCAAATCCCTTTCAGGCTTTATGTAGTCGTTTAAGTCGTCCAAATCATAACGCTCTTTAAGCCCCAGCAAAATGCGCCCCTCGCGTTCGCCGCGCTCGAAGTAATCGCGCAAATGGTTGTAGCCGTTCGTGCCGCTGACTCTTTTGTGCAGGCTGTAAAGGAAAAGCCGTGCGGCGACAAAGGTCCAATCAGGTCTATCCACATCGATTTTCTCCACGGCTGTTTTTATCAGCGTGTCTTGGATTTCGGCTGTTGAGATGCCATCCCTAAACTGAATTTGCGCGTCTAGTTCAAGCTCGCTCAAACTCACATTTTTAAGCCCCGCGACTGCTTCTGTGGTGTATTTGCGGATTTTGCTAATATCCACTTCCTCGCTACGCCCACTTCGTTTGATGACTTTCATTTTTTGTCCTTTTTTTGTGTTTTGGTTTTGGTTTTTTTATTTCTTAAAATTCGTTTCTCAAAAAAAAATTTTATTTTTAAAAATTTATCTATTGATTTTATACTAACCAACAAAATCTAATAAATAAATTATTTTAAATTTAAAAATGCATCCGATCCCATTTTTTTAATATCTAGCAGCATTTTATTATAT
>CAVJSG010000242.1:0-2721 GCA_963651895.1 Campylobacteraceae bacterium | reverse complement strand
TTGATGATAATATGGACATAAATGTCATCACGGCTGCTGTGTATCTTTATGAGAGATATAGGATAAATTCAAATCTATCCATAGCCGGCGGTGCTAGGTATGAGATGAAAAACTACGATGTCAAGGTAGAGGACCACTACAAGGCAAATCGTATGGTAATGTATCAAAGCGATAATCACTATATTGACAATAGTGTTGATGTTGATAATAGTGCGAACCACTATGTCGTGGGCGGAGATGCTTTTATAAGAGATTTATACTCAAATAGTAGCGACCCCATAAACAACCCCACTCACGAGTATAGCAAAAACTACGACAACTTCACCTTTGAGTTAAGCCCTGCCTACAACTACTCAAATTCAGGCTTGGTTTATCTGCACGGAGAATTTGGCTATGTCGCCCCGCCTGCTTGGGCTATGGTGCAAAGGTATGGTAAATTTTCAACCTATGGCATTGATATGGACCCGACAACAACCACGGGGCGAGTAACCGACCCAAATGACACCACTACGCCTAATGGCAGTGATAGCAACACAGGGCGTTACACCCTAGCCTTTAACTACCTAGACACCGAGTTAAAAAGCGAAACCTACTGGACGGCTGAACTTGGCTGGAAGGATAGCATAGTAAATCGTCAAGTGCCGCTTGGCTTTATGACTATGGACATAAACGCCCTGCTGTTTAGCGTGAGTGCTTTTTATACCGATAGCACAAATGAATTTTACTTTGACGGCGATACCTACTCAGGAATGAGTTTTGGCAACTACGACAAATCCCGCCGCATCGGTGCTGAGGTGGCTTTGGAACAAATCATTTTGGGCAACGCCATAAGCCTTAACGAAAGCTTTACCTACCTCAAAGCACAGTATCAAAACGAAAATGGCGAATGGGCTACCATACCCTACACCTACGACTGGAAAGGCACGCTGGGCGTGGCTTTGGATGTGGGCGGCTTTATAGAGGTGATGGATGTCAGCTTGGCTGTGTGGCTGCAAAATTCAATCTACGGCAATCAACAAGTGCCTACAAGAGAGGTTACCGCAACGCCGGGCACCGAGGCAAACTCTGTCGTTTATACCATAGGGCAAACCACTACAAAGAAGTTAAAGCCCTACCTAGTAAGCGACTTGGGCATCACGGTAGAATTTGCCAAGGCTTTAAGCGTAACAGCTGGTGTGAAAAATGTCTTTGACACCTTTTACTACGACTACTACAACAACGACAAAGCCGCGGTCATCAACGAAAACCGCTATCTTATAGGGCGTGGGCGAACGGTGTTTGTAGAAGCAGCGTTTAAGTATTAGTCGTTGTTTTGGGTAGCCTTTGGGCTACTCGTCATTGCGAGCCGACTTTTTAAAAGGCTCGCCTACCACTCGTCATTGCGAGCGAAGCGAAGTATCTCAAAATTTAAAAGAGATTTTTCGCTATCGCTCAAAATGACAAATGTGCCGTCATTGCGAGCTATTTTTTTAAGGTGCAAAAAATGCCGATAATCCGTCATTGCGAGGCGTTGAAAACGCCGAAGCAATCCACTCAAATTCAGGCGAAAGCCTGAATTTGTCATTCTGAGCCTAGCAACGCTAGGCGAAGAATCCAAAACAAAAAGTGGAAAAACTTTGACCCTAACCAAATGCCTACAAAAAAAGAAAAATAGGCATTTCGTTAAGCTCAAAGAGCTTAAAATCCAAGCAAAACCCCACGAAAAAGGGGCAGAGCTTGGGCAAGTGCCGTAGAAACCACTTGCCTTAACAATCCTTTCCCCGTGGGTGGCATCCCCGCCATCCGCGGGCTTTTTTTAAATTTCCAAAATTTCTACCAAAAATTTGACTAAATTTGCCAAAAAATTAACGAAAATTGTTATAATCGCAAAGTCTTTTTGCAGGGTTTTAAGTAGGGAAACGCAAGCCGAACTAGCTTTGCAAGGGGGCGGAAAGGACTTTTTATGAAAAAATTACTACTACTCGCGTTCGCCTTCGTGGGCGTAGCTTTCGGTGCTGAGACAGGCTCAATCGACTCAGATGGGCTTGTGAAGGCGTTTTCAGTGCTCGCAGCAGGCTTGGGGCTCGGTGTAGCAGCGCTTGGCGGGGCTATCGGTATGGGACACACGGCGGCAGCGACCATCGCAGGCACCGCGCGCAACCCGGGCTTGGGCGGCAAGCTGATGACAACGATGTTCATCGCCCTTGCGATGATAGAAGCGCAAGTCATCTACGCTTTGGTCATCGCTCTCATCGCACTTTACGCGAATCCATTTGGCGTATAGGGCGAATTTATGGGGCTTTGGTAAAAGCCGCTTTCGTTTTGGGGCGGCTTTTTGGGCTTGGCTAGAAAATTTACCTTGTAAAGCGTGAATTTATGGGATTTTTAATTTCTAGCAAGCCTTGCTTTTTTAAATTTAAAAGTCGCTGTAAAATTTGATTTTGGCTTAACTTGATTAAAATTAGTTCGGCTGAATTTAAAGGCGGCTTTTATCGCAAGGGCTTGGAAAATAGCCTTTGCGGTGCTTTTATAGTCCTCAAAACGCTTGTTTGTGGGGCTTTTGAAACCTTGCGGTTATGGTGGAATTGGTAGACACGCTATCTTGAGGGGGTAGTGGGCGCAAGCCTGTGCGAGTTCAAATCTCGCTAACCGCACCATTGCATTAAAAATCATTCTAAAACCTTACGAAACAAAGCGAATTTACAAACTCTCAAAAGCCCTTTAAATAGGGCTTTAAAGCTA
>CAVJSG010000241.1:0-2735 GCA_963651895.1 Campylobacteraceae bacterium | reverse complement strand
AAATTCAGCAAAATTCACGCTGCCGAGCTAAAATCAGCTTGAAAATTCACGCCGCTGACCAAAAACCAAAAATTCACACCCAAATTCACAAATCGCAAATTTCATAAGCTTTTAAGGCACTACAAACGCCTTGCTATTTCTTAAAAAGCTTGCTGTGCGAGCCTAAATTTATGCAGGTTAGCAGCAAAATATCCTCTTGTTTTTCGTAAATTAAAAGCAAATTCGGGCGTATGTGGCACTCTCTGTAAGCCTTTAAATCGCCCGTTAGCTGATGGTCTTTGTATTTTGGTGCGAGCATTTCGTCATTTGCGAGTTTGTCGATGACGAATTCAAGCTCTGCTAGGGTTTGGCTATCATTTTTTAGCTTTTTAAGCTCTTTTTTAAAGGCTTTTGAGTGCTTGACGGCATATTTACTCATCCAAGCACGCTTTTATCATATCTTTCGCGCTATTATAAGCCTTGTAATTTTGCGGGTTGGCTTTCATATCTTTAAGCTCCGCAATCGCTGCTAAAAGCTCTTTGCTGGGCGTTTTAGGCTTGTTTTCTTTTTTTAGGCATTTGCCCTTTGGCTGCATTTTCGCTGTCATTTTGTCCCCCTTGCGTGAAATTATAGCTGAATTTCTGCGAAATTTAGCAAAAATTTCTAAAAATTCACGAAAAGTGGGTATAATTTTGGGAATTTTTGCTAGATTAAGGGGAGATTATGGCAAACAAGGACTTGCAGCGAGCAAAGGCTGCGAAAAATGATGAATTCTACACTCAAATAGGCGACATTCAAGAGGAACTTAACCACTACATAGGCAAGCACGGCGGCAAAAATCACTTTAAATATAGATATAATGGGACTTTTGGGAAAGTAGATTAAAATGAATTCATTGACTTTTTTGGATTTTTGTGCGGGCATAGGCGGTGGGCGGCTTGGACTGACGCTAAATGGCTTTAAACCGCTGGGATTTAGCGAGATTGACAAAGAGGCGATTAAAACCTACAAAATTTTTTACGACACCGCGAACGAGCAGGATTTTGGGGATTTGACAAGGATACAAGCCGCAAATTTGCCTGATTTTGATTTGATTATCAGCGGTTTTCCTTGTCAAACTTTCAGCATAGTAGGTAAAAGGGCTGGGTTAAACGACCAAAACAAAGGACAAATAATCTTTCATCTTGCCGAAATTTTAAAAGTTAAGCAACCTAAATTTTTCATTTTTGAAAATGTCAAGGGTTTAATCAACCACGACAAAGGGCGAACAATAAAAATTATTTTTGAATTGTTAGAAAGTTGCGGTTATAATATATTTTCAAGGCTTTTGAATACCGAAAATTTTGCTTTACCACAATCACGAGAAAGAATTTATTTTGTAGGTTTTAGGAAAGATTTGAGAATTAGTGTGAATTTTTTTGATACTTTACCAAATTTAAATCAAGCAAATTTAAAAGATTTTTTATGTCCGCTTAATGAAAATAAAACTGACAAAAATAATGCTACTTTTATAAAATACCTAAATAATAAATATAATGTAAATCGTGTGAAAATAAACGAAATTTTAAAACACGATTTTTTAGTTATTGATACAAGGCAAAGCGATTTAAGGGTTTATGAAAATAAAGTGCCGACTTTGCGCCGTGATAGACAAGGACTTCTTTACACTTTCAAAGGCGAATTATACAAAATTAGTGCGTTAGAAGCCCTAAAATTACAAGGTTTTGATAAAGTAAAAAATTTAGAATGTAAAATCAAAAATTTAAAATCTAGCGATATTTTAAGGCAATGCGGAAATGCAATGAGTGTGAATGTTATACAATCAATCGGTGCTAGACTTTTGGATGTTGTAAATGGATAAATTTGAACTTGGCTCGAAAACAGCAATAGACGGCTTTTTGAATGAGGAATTTGTTATAGGCGAATTTAATTCTTGGAAAACAAGCCCTTTGGCAAAAGATTGTTTGGAAAAAATGGGTTATAAATTAGACAAAATAAAAAATGTTACAGCTAGAAAAATATCAGGCAGCTATAAAGCCGATTTACAGGTGCAAATTCAAATTACCATAGAATTTAAAGAACTTATTGATGCTCAAAATGTTTCTGTAAAATTAGTTAGTAATCCAAGCGGTTTTAATCAAATTGATAAAAGGTGGGTGGATAGATATAAGGAATTATGGCACTTTGATAATGAAATTGAACGAATTTTAAAGCTATATACGGGCGAAATAACACCTTATAAACCTACGAGAGATAGTAGGCGAATGTTTTTAAATGAAATGAGCCAAAGCGAGCAAAACGCTATTTTGAAATGGTTTGATGAAAATAAATTTCTTGTTTTAAGCGATATTTTAAAAGGGCGTGGGGAATTTGCAGCGGAGTGGTTTTTGGTAGTTTTAAGGGTTGAAAATATGTCGCTAAAATGGGGCTTTAAAGCTATAAATGAAGTAATAAATTTTTATAGTGGCGAAGTGGGCGTTACAAAACAAGGAAATTTAAGGCTTGGTAAGATTACCATTCAACGCAAGGGCGGAGACGCGGGGCGTGATAGTGCGAAAATGCTACAATTTAAACTAAATCCTTGTGAAGTGTTTTGGGATAATCAATCCTTTATTTTTTAAATTCACGCACTACCGACCGCAAATGAAAGGCTTGGAATGGGGTTTGTTTTATAACAAATATAAAGATAAGGAACTCGATGCCGCCGAGCTTGAAACGCGGATAAAAGAGCTATTTTTGGATGATGAAGTTACGA
>CAVJSG010000240.1:0-2743 GCA_963651895.1 Campylobacteraceae bacterium | reverse complement strand
CTCAACCAAAAATTTCACGCTAAAATTTTACAAATCTCCCACAAAAAATTCCAAAAAAATTCACGCCCTTGTAAGCCCTATAACCCCTGCGAAAACTCCACGAAAAATTGCTTCGCGGTGCGCCCACTGCGGCTTGCGCGAAGTGCGGCAAATGCCCTAGCTTTGGCGTGCAGCAGCTCTTTGTCCTTTTTGAAAATCGCCGTGTCCTTGAAGTAAAAATCCACGATTTTTAGGTAGTCCTGCAAGCCCTCTTGGTAAAAGCCAAGCCACAGCCCAAACCTGTCGCTGAGGCTGAGGCGCTCCTCCTTGATGTCGCCCGGATGCAGCTCGCCGCGTGCCGCGAACGCGCCGTCATTGTCGCTGTCGGGCTCGGCGAGTAGGTGGCGGCGGTTTGAGCTCGCGTAAAGGGCGATGTTTGCGGGGGCTTTTTCGATGCCGCCCTCCAAAAGCGGCTTTAAAAATTTGTAGCCCTCATCGCCGTTTTCAAAGGAAAAATCATCGCAAAACACGATGAAATGGTGCTTTAAGCCCCGCAACTCGTCTATAAGCTCGGGCAGGGCGTGCAAGTCGGCTTTATCAAGCTGCACTAACCTTAAATTTTGTGTTTTTAGCTCGTTGAAAACGGCTTTAATCAGGCTTGATTTGCCAGTTCCCCGCGCCCCCCAAAGTAGCGCGTGATGAAAGCCTTGATTTTTCAAAAAACGCTGCGTGTTCGCCATCAGCGCGGCTTTTTGCTCCTCGATGCCCACCAAATCGCTCAAATTCACCTCATCAAGCTCAACGACAGGCTTTAAAAAATCGCTTTTCGCCCTGTAAATCGCAGCGTAGTGGGTGGTAAAATTCACTGGATTTAGGTTCATTTTGTTTCCTTTTTGTCGAATTTTGTTTGAAATTTGGCTTGAAAATGCGCTTGAAAATGAAATTTCGCTTAAAAATTTGTAAATTTATAACAAAAAATTGTAAATTTTAAGTCAAAAAAACCCAAATATCCGAAATTATGTAGCAAATGCACAAGACTTTTTGCTGATTTCAGCTAGAATTTTGAGTAGGTTTGGAAATCCAAGTCTATCAATGGGCTTGAAACGAAAGCGGACACTTTGTGAAACATAAGCAAACATTTCAAGCGTGAAAAAACATATTAAAATAAAGTTAGCTTATCTTTGATGAGGTCTTTGATTTGCGTAGCATTAAGGCTACTAGGCGTAAAAATGCTTTGTTTAAGCCAAGATAGCTTAAAAGGTTTGTAATTGAAATTTTAAAGCAGAAACAAGGCGTAAATTTAAGTGAAATTGTCGAGTTTATCGCTCATCAAAAGCGTTTAGACATTAAAATCGTTAAGCCTAAAATTCAAAGAATTTGGACAAAAACCTTAATACAAGCTATTGACTACTTTTAGAATTTGTTATGCTACAATCCTTGCAAAGCTTTTAAAAAGCCTTAAATTCAAAAAGAAACTAAAAAATTAGAGAAAGGACAAAAACAATGCTACAACAAACCATCGGCTTTATGCTAGATATGCCTTTGATGCTATTTTTTGCCTTTATTTGTATTATCTTGTGTATTTTGTCTTGGAAATTAAACAAATACACCATTCAAAAAAGCGATATATTGTATCTGTGATAGTGGTATTTTTGGTTTTGTAATACAATCTCTTGATGCGGTTGCCTTTGATGATAAATTTGTGATTGATGAAGTGCGCAAAATCGAGTATGGCAAAAAAGAGTCCGAATGTATAATTAGCATTTTCCAAGAAAAGCTAGCAAAGGCTTATCATAGTGCAACGGTAGGGGCTGTTTTTATCGACAATAAAAACGGGAACTTTGTATAGAAACTACATTCTTGCAAATGTTAGGGATAGGTATTTTGATTATTGCAAGAAGTATGCAGCTAATTATAAAAAGCCAAAGTCATCTACAAAAATAAATAAAAAAGGGGACTAAAATGAAAAAGATAGAGACAAAAATCGATTTTTGATAGCTGGCTTATGAATGCTTTTATTAACATAATGCTAGTTCATTCTTGCCTAATGATACTAAAAATATGGTGAAATATGATATTTTATTGCACGAATTTAGTAAGCGTGTTTGGTAAATTGCGCGTAAATCTAGACTTGAAACTGAGGTTGAAAAACATTTTGCGGATAAAACAAATAACTCCATAGACACAAATTCTTATGTTTATAAGCCAAATATCTTTGAAAGGGTGTTTTTAAAAATCACACGCATATTGTGCTATATAATTTGTGCCGTTATAGTGCTTTTTTTGTTAGTTTTCGTAGCGATTTAAATGTCTCAATCATACTTGGTTTTACTTTTGCAATTATCATAATGCTTTTTACCGCAAAAAGATGCTCTTTATACGAAAAGACAGGCATTAAGCAAATTTGGGTTACCATTACTCTTTTTTGGCTTAATGTAATACTTTTTTGCTGTGCCTTTTTTGGTAGAATTCAGCTTTAAGGCTAATGGCGTTTTGCTCAAAATTATGTGGCAAACACAAGAATATGCTTGTGAGTTTTATATTTTGATTTTGCCATAAGCCTTTTTTTTATACAATCACAGCTTTTGTTTCTACTTTATCAGCCATTTTGCTAACGATAGAATTGTCGCTATCCTTGTCAAGCCCTAAAAGTCTAAATGTCCAATCAGGTCCTGTCATAATGGTTTCCTAAAAAATAGTATCGCCATTAGATGAATTTCCTATGTTTTTGCCTATGTTTGAGCTCATAGACTCGATTTTTGTG
>CAVJSG010000239.1:0-2759 GCA_963651895.1 Campylobacteraceae bacterium | reverse complement strand
GTGCGCAGGTTTGGCAGGAAACGCTTTTTGGTTTTGTTGTTCGCGTGGCTGACATTGTTGCCCACGAGCGCCCTTTTGCCCGAGATTTGACACATTCTTGACATTTTTCATCCTTTGTTGCGAAATAAAATCGCCATTTTAGCAAAATAAATTTAAAAATTTCAAATTTTTGCGAAATTTTTATGAATTTTTTACTAAAATTTGGTTTTTGCTTTACGCGACTTTGAATTTTAAAGGCAGAATTTGCCGTATCGCAAGTCGCTATGAAGCAGACAAGGCGGATTATTGCGAGGCGATTTTTGGGGTTGCACAAGGCGACAAGCAGGGATAGAACTATTGAAGTTCATCCCTGCGAAGTCGCCGAAGTGAGCGAAGTGCGAAAGCACGAAGCGTCTCCCCGAAAAGCGTCCGCAAGAATTCGCCGCCAAAAGCCGTTAAAATCGCCAAAAGAAAGGAAAATTTCAAAATGTATGTCGCCCCAAGCTTATTGTCCGCAAATTTTTTAAATTTAGAGAAAGAAGTCGCCGCCGTTAGCGAGGCGGGGGCGGATTTGCTGCATATCGATGTGATGGACGGGCATTTCGTGCCAAATTTAACCTTTGGACCCTGCGTAATCGCGGGCTTGGCAAAGGCGAGCAAAGTCCCGCTGGATGTGCATTTGATGGTAAATGAGCCTACCAAATTCGCCAAACTTTTCCTACCCTTAAAACCCAAATTCATCAGCTTTCACATTGAGAGCGAAGCCCATCCCATAAGGCTTTGCGAGTATTTAAGGGGCGAGGGTGTCGGTGCGGGCATAGTGCTAAACCCGCACACACCCATTTCATCGCTATCTCACCTCATCGAATTCGTGGATTTGGTGCTTTTAATGAGCGTAAATCCGGGCTTTTCGGGGCAGAGCTTTTTGCCCTTAATCTACGATAAAATCAGGGCTTTGCGCGAGCTTATCGATAAAAAAAACGCCAAGGTTTTCATCGAAGTCGATGGAGGCGTGAATGGCTTGAATGCTGGGGATTTGGAGCAAGCCGGTGCTGATATACTCGTGGCTGGCAGCTATATTTTCGGCTCAAACGACTATAAAGCAGCGATTTCATCATTAAAGCTGGAATTTTGAGTCAAAGGCAGATAGACGAATTTGTGGGCGAGCTGGCAAGGCAAAGCAAGCCCTACGCGTGGTTTGAGCGCGAATTTGGCAAGATTGACGAGCTTTCGCTGATAGACTTTGACCTCGCAAATGTCAGACTTTTGGGGCTTGGCGTGCATTTAAACGCGCAAAATGAAATCGCGCTGAACGCCAAAAGCACGAAAATAAGGGACGAAATTTTCTGCGTTGTCGATATAGAGACCACGGGCAGCGTTAAAAGTGGGCAAATCATTGAAATAGGGGCGGTTAAAATGCAAAATGGCAAGGAAATCGCGCATTTTGAGAGCCTAGCGCGCGCGAGCGAGGTGCCAGAGCCCATCAGCGAGCTAACTGGCATAAACGCCGCTATGCTAGCAAACGCCCCGCACCTGCCCGCGGTGCTCAATGAATTCAGGCTTTTCTTGGGGGATGCCATTTTCGTAGCGCACAATGTGGGCTTTGACTACGGCTTCATCTCCGCATCGCTTGGAAAATGCGGCTTTGGCGTGCTTTTAAATCAACGCCTTTGCACCATAAACCTCTCCCGCCGCCTTTTGCAAAGTCCAAAATACTCCCTCGCGGCACTCAAAGAGCTTTTGGGCATTCAAACGCCGCATCATAGGGCATTAGCGGACGCTAGGGCTGCGGCAAATATCCTAAAATACTGCATCGGCAAGTTGCCATTTTACATAAAAAGCACGCAGGAACTGCTAAATTTCAGCACAAGCACGCTCAAAGAGCGGAAAAATAGGAACGAGAGCGTTTTGTTTGAGTAAAATGCGTGAATTTTGCTAGAAATTCACGGAAAATTTGTGAATTTTTGTGAATTTTTTGGCGAAATTTTGTAAATTTTGATGAAAAAATTCACGCAACTTTGTGAATTTTTTGGATTAAATGCGTGCGAATTTGAAAATCTTGTAAAAATTTTTGTCAAAAAAATTCACGCCATTTACTTTTTATGCTGCCTAGTTTGCGAAATCAGCACAAAATTCTCTCGTAAATTCATAAAGAAAGGGGATTGAACTATGAAAAAGTTTAATCAAGTAGGTCAAAAATTGAGTGCGGCTGTTGCCGTTAGCGTGTTTGCCGCGAGTGCTTTTATGTTGAGCGCGTGCGGCGGGGATAGTCCTAAAATCGATAGCAAGGATTTGGCTTTGATAAAAGAAAAATATCCAAATTCGCAAATTTTAAGCTACGCAGAGGCTGAAAAAGAGCTTGATAAAGTTGGGCTTAAACCTACAAATGTGAGCGTGCAGAAGTGTTTTGAAAAGAATTACACAAGTTCTTACTTTATCAAAATAGATGAAGAGGTTAAGGTGGTGAAAGCTGTGGAGGTAAAATTTGAAAAAGCCCCAAATGAGCTTGGCACAAGGATAGAAATCCGTGAAATTCCCATAAGCAAATTCAAAGACGAGTATATGTGCTGGGCTATGGAGTAGGAAGCTAAACACAGCCTTGAATATATTAAAGGCTTGAAGTTATAAATGCTTCAAATAACTTGTTTTACAATAAAAGCAGAATTTGATTTATTTTGCTTTTATTGTAGTTTTTTTAAAAAATTCGCAAATTTCTGCTATACTCTTGCATTTAAAATCCTACAAAGGCTTGGAATATGGACAATAGCACAAAACTAGAC
>CAVJSG010000238.1:0-2781 GCA_963651895.1 Campylobacteraceae bacterium | reverse complement strand
CAAGGCGTGAATTTTTCATTATATTTTTTCTACAATGCCTACAAAATAGGGCTTTGAAAAATAGTAAATGAGGGGGAGGAAATTTGGAGAAATTTGCAAATTTTTGCAAATTTCACACATTTTTAGCAAATGTTGAGCAAAATTTGCTAGAATTTGTGCAGATTTTTGCTAGTTTTTGATATTTTTTACCAAAAAAAGCGCACAAAAGTCGCGCGGAAAGGAAGCAAAATGAGGCAAATTTACTTGATTTTTGCACTCGCATTTTTTAGCGGATGCACTAGCACAGCGGTTATCACGCCACTTGCTTATGGCGCAAATGCCGTGCAAATCGCCACTAGCGAGCCATCACACTGCGCCAGAGTCGGCGAGGTAATGGGTTACAAGAAAAACACAAACGCAGCGCTGAGCCTGCTGGATTTGAGAATCTCTGCCAAAAACGAGCTGAAAAACCAAGCCTACGCCCTAGGCGCCGACACCATAGTCATCATCGGCACGGACACCACGAGCTCGGGCGGCGGCTACTACGCGACTCGCGGCTTTCACCCCTACGATATGGGCTTTTATGTGCCAAATTCCTACCCAAAAGAGTATGTGATGGACGCTGTGGCTTACAAATGTAGGTGAAATGGGGATTTGCGGGGTTTAAAATGCGTGAGATAATGCAAATTTGGGGATTTTGTGGATATTTTTGCGTAAATTTGTGTAAAATTTAGCTGAAATTTAGGCAAAATTTCGCGGATTTGCTAAATGATAGCGAAAATTTGCATTTTGTGGTGCAAAAAATTTATAAACGCTTGAATTTCAAAGAAAATTTAAGCCAAAGCGTGAATTTTTCATTAGAAAAATTAAGTAACAACCCTACAAAAAACACAAAAAAAGGAAAAACCTTGGCAAAAAAACACAAATGCCCCGAGTGCCCTGCGGGCGAGAAATGGGCTGTGCCTTATGCGGACTTTTTGTCCTTGCTGCTTGCCCTTTTCATCGCACTTTGGGCGATAAGCGAGTCAAACCCGTCCAAAGCGGAGGCGCTGAAAACCGAGTTCATAAAGATTTTTGACTACACGCCAAGCCAAACGGTCGAGCAGGAAAACCCCAACGCAAAGACTCACAAAGGCTCTTCATCGCAGCGAAAGGACGAGCTGGGCGCGCTTAAAGCCCTCACCGAGTCGCAGCAAGAGCTGATACAGCGGCTTCGACAGGCTTTGGACCAAAGCGAAAACCAAGTCGCCCTCAAACTGCCCGCGCGCGTGGAGTTTGAGCGGGGCAGCGCGCAGATAGCCTCGCAGGATGTGCAAGACTTCCTAAAATATATGGTTGCATTCACGCTGACACTGCCGCAAAGCGTGCAGATAGAGATTCGCGGCTACACCGACAACTCCGACACCGCGCTAAATAGCTTTAACTTGGGCTACGAGCGGGCGAAAAATGTCGCCGCCTACTTCATTGATGGCGGCGTGGGCGTGAAAAATGTGAGTATTAAGAGCTTTGGGCTAAATTCTCCGCTTGAAAACAATGACGCAAGCTCGCCTAAAAACAACCGCGCGGAGATTTATTTCAAGGTTGAAATTGCCGATGAAAAGGCGCAACAATCGGTGCTTGAAAGCATTCAGCAGGAATTTGGGGAAAGTAATGCCACGAGGTAATTTTGGGGTAAATTTTATGGTAAATTTGTTAGTGGGTTTTGTGGCGAATTTGTAAAAAATGTCTGTCATTGCGAGGCTTTGAAAAGCCGAAGTAATCCAATTTTCCACAAAAAAATTCAAAAACAAGAGAAAACTATGCAAAGCAAAAGTGCCGCAAACCCCCGCACCATCGCATTTTACCGCGCAAACAAGCTAGGCGATAATGTAGTCGCCATCCCCGCACTTTATCTCGCAAAGTGCCTTTTCGCAGGGGCTAGGCTCGTTTTGCTCACAAACAAAATGGGCGAGAATTTGTGCAAAAACTACGATTTCATCGACAAAATCGTCCTTTGCGATGAGCAAAATTTGCCGCAAATTGTCGATAAAATAAACGCTGATGTGCTGATTTTATCGCACCGCACGGGCGGGCTCATAAGGCTGGCAAAGCAAAGCAAATGCCCTAAAATAGCCACTTGGCTGCACCTTTCAAGTCTCTTTTGCCCGCATTTTCGCCATCCGCGCTATCTCACAAAGAGCAAAAGGCTAGAACTTCGCTGTTGCATAGACTTGGTGCGCTGCTTAAATCCGCGCCTTTTTGATGAAAAATTTAGTGAAATTTCGCTTAAAAATCTGCCCATCAAAATACAAACAAGCCCCCAAAATGCCGCCTTTGTAGATAAATTTATGCGCACTTTTAAAGCGCAAAATTATAAAAAAATCATAGGCATAAACGCCCTTTCTAGCGACATTAACAAGGATTTTAAGCCCGAAATTTTCATAGAACTTGGCAGGAATTTGGCGCGAGAATTTGGCGATTTTTTGTTTGTGTTTATCAACTTCGAGCGCAGCGGCTACGAGTTTGAGGCGTTTAGCGAGGCAAATATCGCACTTTTTACGAACGACAGCGACTTGCTGAATTTAGCCGAGTTTGTGCGGCGGCTCGACTTGCTCATCAGCGCGGACACGGGCACGGTGCACATAGCAGACAATTTAGGCGTGAGCGTGTGCGAGCCCATTTCACAGGCTCTACGCTGGGGCGGCGGGGCTTATGGAGGCGAGTGCGCCAAGCTCGTGCTGGCAAAGGGCTGGCGCAAACATTTTGAGCTTTACAAGGAAAAATTTTTCTCCCTCGCAAGAGAATGCGTGCATAGGCTTAAAT
>CAVJSG010000237.1:0-2791 GCA_963651895.1 Campylobacteraceae bacterium | reverse complement strand
CAAAGCGCAAAATGAAGCGAAACGCTTTGACCCGCGCGGTCAAAATCTGTGATTTTGGGCTACCGCGCGTGGGCAACCGCGTTGAGCAAAATTTGGAGCTTTGATTTTGCTTTGAATTTTTGTTTAATGATAGCGAAAATTCAAAGTTTTTTGTGAATTTTTCTTAAAAAAATTCACGCCCCCTGCCTTTTGGTAGGGTTTTCTTGGAAAATTTGCGAAAAAATTTGTGAATTTTTAAAGACGCCTCAAATTTGCGTGAATTTCGCGTAAATTTGGGGCTTTTTTACATAAATTTGGCGCGAGTTTTAGCCTAAAATTCACGCGAAATTTAGCCACAAAGGACAAAGATGAAATTCAAAGAGCTAGGAAGCAAGATTTATGGGCTTTACAAACGCTCCGACCGCTTCGTGCATCTGCTAGTAGGGCTTCCAAGCTACGACAAATATGTCGAGCATATGAAAATTCACCACCCGGACGAGGTGCCAAAAAGCCAAAAAGAGTTTTTCAAAGAGGCACTTGACAAAAAGTATGGCGCCGGCGGAGCGAAGTGCTGTTAAGGGCTTTCGTGCGAGGTCCGCACCAAACAGAAAACTGAAAGCCGAAAACAGAATACGGATTTTACAAACAACGCCAAAAGCGCAAATTTTCGTCATTGCGAGCGGTTTTGAAAAAACCGCGTGGTAGCCGCGAAAATTCACGCTTTTTAATGTCAAAATTCACAAAATTTACGCAAAAAGCGTGAATTTTCAGTTAAATTTAAATTCAAGGCGCGGATTTTATGCTTCGTGCTGTCGCACTCGCACCCGTTGGATGGATGAGAAAATGATTTTTGTGCGCGTGGGCTAGACTGAAAGCGAAGCGTCTGCCGAGCGCATAAAAAGCATTTTATCGCCGAAAGCCCCGCCAGCCTATCGTTAAGGAAAAACCAAAAATGTTTCATTTCAGCGACTACGAACTTTTAACCCTACTCGACCAAGACGCGCCGTTTTTGGACAATACGAGCTTTGGGCTTGGTATAAAGGGCTTTGCGAGCGTGAATTTTTACCCCAAAAAAGATGAAATTGTGCTTTGCGGGCTTGATGAGTGCGTGCGGCTTGCTAGGATTTGCGGCATTGAGAGTGAAATTTTTGCCAAAGACGGCGCGAAAATTCAGCCCAAAAGCGTGTTTTTAAGACTAAATGGCGAGGCGATGAGCTTGCTGCGAGTGGTAAAAACTATGCAAAATGTGCTCGAACACGCAAGCTCTGTGGCAACTTACACGCACGCTATGCTTGAAAACGCGCGCTCGCAAAGCCCCCACATAGCCCTGCTTGGCACACGAAAGACTATGCCTTATGCCAAAAAGCTACTGCTTAAAGCGCTGATTTGTGGGGGCGCCTTGCCGCACAGATATGGGCTGAGCGACAGCATTTTGGTGTTTAAAGAGCATAGAATGCTTTGCAAGGACTTTGAAAAGGGCTTTGCGAGGCTTAAAAACGCCTACAAAGAGCATAAAATCATAGTTGAGGTAGAAAATGCGGACGAAGCACGCTATTTTGCCGCACTTGGCGCGGATATCTTGCAGTGCGAACGCTTTACCTGCGAGGCTTTAAGCGAGCTTGCAAAAGAGATAAAGGCGAAATTCCCACACATTTTGCTCTCAGCCACAGGCGGCGTGCATAGGGAAAACGCCGCAGCTTACGCCAAAACAGGCGTGGATATGCTGGTCTCCACGGCTATGTATAGGGCTGAGATTTGCGATATAAAGGTTGAATTTGCGAGGGTTTAAAGGCAAATTTGCCCTTTGAGGCTCGTTAAAATAGCGTTTGCCGTAAATTTCGCTTAAAATTTGTGCTTAAATTTCAACAATTTTTGTAAAATTCCACTATGAAAAGCCTAATCCAAAGCTGTGAAGCAAAAATCGAGGTCAAAAAGTCCGTTTTTATCGCGCATTTGTGCGAGTTTGGCGAGTTTGAAGCCCTACTTTCAAGGCTCAAAGCCAAGCACACTAAGGCGAGGCACTTCGTGTGGGCGTTTCGCCGCCTCAACGAGCTGGGGCAGGTCGTGGAGGACAAGAGTGATGATGGCGAGCCAAAGGGTAGTGCGGGGTTGCCCTGCCTCAATGTCCTACGCGGCGGCACTTTGATAAACGCGGCTGTGATTGTGGTGCGGTATTTTGGGGGTATAAAGCTTGGCACTGGCGGGCTAGTGCGAGCATATAGCGGCTCGGTAAATGCCGCACTTAATGAGGCTCGGCAAAATGGCTTTTTGGTAGAGTTTGAGTGCAAGCAAAGCGTGGAATTTACGCTAGCTTTAAGCCTTTACGCGCGAATGGAGCATTATCTAAACAAAAATAAGCTCGAATTTGTCGTAAATTTCACACCCACGCAGGCTAAATTTTGCGTGCAAGTCAGCGAAAGCGAGCAAAAAGAGCTACTAAATTTCGCGCAAGGACTTGGGGTGAATTTTGGCTGAAATTACCTTAAATTTTTGAAAGAAATTGAAATTTTTGTGAAAATTTGAGTGAAATTTTGTGAATTTTTGGGCGAAAATTTGGATAAAACGCGCCCCTTGCGTGAATTGTTGGAAAAAAATTTGAAAAAAATTGACTAAATTCACGCTTTTTGAGTGAATTTTCTGAAAAAAAATGCGCGAAAATTTGCGAATTTTTAGGGAATTTTAGAAAATAAATTTGACTTGGAAAGGATTTTAAAATGTTTTTAAAGCGAGTTTTTAGAAAACGCCCACTAAATGAGAGAGAGAGAGAGAGAGAGAGAGAGAGAGTAACCCTCGCCCCGTGCCACTTCTGCCG
>CAVJSG010000236.1:0-2805 GCA_963651895.1 Campylobacteraceae bacterium | reverse complement strand
GGTTATCAAGGGACCCGCTTCGCTTCGTTATGGTAGCGAGGCTATGGGCGGTGTTGTAAATATCATCACAAAGAAAACGTCCGATAAAACCACAGCTAGCATAGGGCTAGATGCGAGATTGCAAGAGCATCACTCCACTTGGGGTAACAACTACGGCTTTAACGGCACCATTTATCACCCCATAAATGAAATGTTTTCTGTGAATTTGCGTGGCAAAATAAGCTATGACGAGGAAAACCACATTTACGCCGCCCCATTGTCCGCGGACGGCAACCGCTACGGACCCGGCAACTATGTATGTATAGTAGGTGCTACGGGCAATGGTATGCGCTGTTACAATCCCTATGTGAGAAGCACTCCCTCGGATTATCAAACTGCAAGCATAGGCGGGCGTTTGACCTTTACGCCGGATGAGCAAAATACCATTTATTTGGATACAGACTTTATCTTTCAAAGGATAGGCTCGCTCAATACTTCGCCTAATCTTATGTCTGAGAAAAGGGACTATGAGAAGTTAAAGGTGCTGTTAAACCACGATGGCAAGTATGATTTTGGTAGCATTAACACATATTTGCAGTATAATGGCATATCTCGTATGACAAGCCTTAACAAATACTACGAGCCTGAAAAGCTAGCACAAAATATCAACGAACGCGACCACGGCTCGCTTTTGTATAATCCCATCATTTCAGGTGCTTCAACCTTTACCACAAATTTTGATTTTGGCAAGGCTGGGGGCTTGATACTTAACGCTGGACCAAGCTTTTTCTATGAGAGAAGTTATAGTAGAGTAGCAACTAATAGAAGGAGTGGAGGAACAGCAAGCAACTATGACGATGATGGCTATCAAATAGCCGTTTTTGGCGAGGGCGAGTATCTGCCCCTTGACTGGCTTGGCGTAGTGGCTGGTGTGAGGGTAAATTATGCTAATGATTTTGGCGTTTATGCTGCCCCTAGGGCGTATTTGAACTTTTATCCTGCCTCTTGGCTTACCTTAAAGGCTGGCTTTGCTACAGGCTTTCAAGTGCCTGATTTAAAGATGAGGCATAAGGGGTATTATGATTATAGTGAGTTCTCGTGGCTTACCTACTATGGCAATGAAGACTTAAAGATGGAAAAGTCTTATAACTACGAGCTTACCGCTATGATTGATAGTCCTTTTGCAAATTTCTCGGTTACGGGCTACATTACGGATTATAGAGACTGGATAACAAACGACACAGTCAAGCACGGAAGCCCTATGCTAAACACAATCTGCGAAACCAAAACAGGCGTAGCGACTGATGAATGCCATTTCTACTACAATGTAGGCGAGATGCAGCTTTGGGGTGCTGAATTTACTATGAATTCAAAGGCACTTTTGCAACAAATCTTTGCTAGATGGGGTGGGGGAATCTTTGTGGATATAGGCTATGCCTATACAGACTCTAACACAAAGACAGAGGAAAAGGGTGCAAATCAATTCACCATTCCCATACACACCCTAACGGGTAAATTGTCCTATAAAACTTCAAGCTGGCAGCTTTACACAAGGTATAGAGGCACATACAACAAAACCACAAGCGTAAGTGCCACTTACAATTTGCCTAAATACTATAAAGACTTGCATATGATGGATTTAGGCACAAGTTACCGCTTTGACAATGGCATAACGCTAGGCTTTGTCATAAACAACCTACTTGATATAGACACCGTAGGGGAATTTTGGCAAGCAGGCACCCCTGTCGGAACCTCATCTTATGGCGTTATGGTGCCGGGCAGAAACTATTATCTCATCGTTAGTGCTGACTTTTAAAGAAAGGATAAACTATGTTTAACACCATAAACAAAGAAAGCCTTACAAAATTCGTAAGTGCCTTTTACGACAAGGCTAAACAGGACAAGGATTTAGGACCCATTTTCAACGCTAAAATAGACAGCGCAGAGAAATGGAAACGCCACAAAGCCGTGCTGAGCGCATTTTGGCTAAAACTTCTCACAGGCGAGCAGGACGAAAGCGCGCCTGAGAGACACAAGGGCGGCATAGTAGGCGCTCACCAAGAGTTGCCCGCCTTTCCAAGAGAGCATTTTGGCGTGTGGATGAGGCTTTTTGAGGACACTTTGAACGAGCTTTTTGATGAAAAATGCAAAAAGCAAATCCTTGACAGAGCCAAAGAAATGTCCGCAGAGATACAAAAGGTGCTTTACGAGGGTAAAGAGTGGCAGCCTAAAAAGTAGGATAGTGCGTGGGGTTTTGCCTAAATTTATAAGGCAACGCCCCAAATTTTGTCATTCTGAGCCTAGCAAGGCTAGGCGAAGAATCCATTTGAAATTTAGGCATTTTTTGCCGTTCGTGGATACTTCGCTGTGCTCAATATGATAAATTTACGCTTTCGCCTTGACCCGTCATTGCGAGACTTTGCGGCGCAAAGTCGAAGCAATCCACTACGCGACAAAGTTGCGTTTTCGGCTAAATTTGCACTCAAAAAATTCACGCCAAAGGCGTGAATTTATGGATTGCTTCGGCTGACGACACGCCTCGCAATGACGAATTTATGCCTTTTTAAAACGGCGCGAAAATGCAAAGCCAAAGCGAAGTATCCAAAATTTTTCGTTCTCCTTCTTTTTGGATATTTCGCCTTGGTTTTGTGAATTTGGCAAAAAATTCACTTTGTCATTCCGAGCCTTTTGCAAAAAGGCGAAGAATCCACACTTAAATTCAAGGGCGACTTTAAGGCTGTGGATACTTCGCTTCGCTCATTATGACAAATAAAATTCACAAAAAAATTCAAAAAAGGGAGCAAAAATGCTTAAAAAAATTCTACT
>CAVJSG010000235.1:0-2807 GCA_963651895.1 Campylobacteraceae bacterium | reverse complement strand
GCTGTGGGAGTTTAGCAGTTTTTCTTGCTGTTTGCCTTGTAAGCTATGCGAATTTTTCCTTTTGCTTCCTGCCCTCGTAAATCAAGTCCTTAATCTCTTGAAATTTCAGCTTTACAAGCTCGTCCTTGCGCTCTTTTAAGAAATAAAAAATCGTGTAAAATATGTTAAAATCAAGTTCATTAAAATTTGCAGGGAAAAATATCTCTGCGTTAAAATCGTTGTGGTATAATATGTCTTGCCTTTTGCTTGGGGCTTTGTTTAGGCTTTGGCTTGTTTGAAGTGCTTGGGGAAGTATATTTGGCACTGCTTGTGGGTTTGAAAAGGCTGTGAATTCGTGTGAATTTGGCTTTTGTAAATCGCGTGAATTTGATGGCTTTGTTTGTGCGTTATGCAAATTTAGTATTTCGCGCGAATTTAAAAGCTTTATTTCTTGCTCGCCTTGTAAGCTGTGGGAGTTTAGCAGTTTTTCTTGCTGTTTGCCTTGTAAGCTATGCGAATTTAAGGACTTTGCTTGCGGTTTGTGTGGGCTTAACGGCTCTATTTGCCCATTTTGCGAGTTTAATAAAGCTATTTGCGTTTCGTGCGAATTTGCTAGCTTTGTAGCTATCGTGGCTTGGACTTTTTGGGTTTCATAAGCCTTTGCAGTTTGGGTTTTTTGGGCTTTACAAGCCTTTGTAACGGCGTTCATTTCTCGTCCCTTTCAATTTGTGTCAATGACACAAAAAAAGCGACAAGAAACTAGAATTTATGGGAGAGTTGTAGAAAAAAGCATTGAATTTTAAGCTAAATTCAAAGCAAAATCAAAGCTCCAAATTCGCGGGGCGCCGTTGCCCACGAGCGAAACTTAATCGCACAGCGATTTTTTCGCTCGGGTCAAAGCGTTTCGTTTCATTTTGTGCTTTGATTTTGCGTTTTAGCGCAAATTTTAATGTTTTTTTAGAAAAGAACTAAAAATTCGCAAAAAGGACGAAAAAATTTGAAAAATTTGTCAAATTTAAAATCCAAACTAGACTCCCTAGTACTTGAAAAAAACTCTAAAAAAGGGCTTTTCGCCGCACCCGACCCGCTGCAAGTAGCCAAAAAAGGCGGCGAGTTCGTGTGCTTGCTGTGCGCCCTCTTTGCCTACGGCAACGCGGCAAACATAGTGAATTTTTTAAAAAAGCTTGATTTCTCGCTGCTTGACAAGGACGAAAACGCGATAAAATCGCACTTCGCGCGCTCAAATTTAAAATACCGCTTTCAAAGCACCGCTGATATAGCCCAAATTTTCATCACTTTGCGCCGTTTAAAGCAAGAAAGCAGCCTAGAAAGCGTGTTTTGCGAGGCTTACGAGCAGGATAAACGCGTGATAAGCGGCATTAGAGTCTTTATAAACAAGGCAAAAGCCCTAAATTCCTACACTAGCCAAGGCTATGATTTTTTCTTTGGCAAGCCCTTTAAAAGCGAGCCTACCGCACCGCTAAAACGCTATAATATGCTTTTGCGCTGGCTGGTGCGGCGCGATGAGCTGGATTTAGGGCTTTGGCGCGGCATAGACAAGGCGCATTTGCTGATGCCCCTTGACACGCACACGCACAAGGTGGCTTTAAAGCTAGGACTTATGGGGCGTAGAAGTTATGATTTTAAAGCCGTGCTCGAACTCACCGAGACTTTGCGCAACTTTGACCCCGCCGACCCCATAAAATACGACTTCGCACTTTATAGGCTGGGACAGAGTAAGGAATACCTAAATTTATAGGGTTAAACGATGAAAATTTGGCAAAATCAAAGCGCAAAATGAAGCGAAACGCTTTGCCCCGCGTGAAAAATCCGCGACAGCGGATTAAGTTTCGCGCGTGGGCAACGGCGTTGAGCGCGATTTGTAGCTTTGATTTTGCTTTGAAATTTATTTGAAATTTGCGCTTAACTTTCAACACTTTTTAAAAAACCCTTGCATTTTAACGCCAAAACAGCCCCCGCCCTTGCGAAATTTAAGCAAAATGTGCTAAAATGTCTCGTTTGAAAAGGCGGTTTATGAAAAATCACGAGCTTTTAGAGAAAAATTTGGGTTATAAATTTAGGGACAAAGCCCTGCTGCGTAGGGCTTTGACGCACAAAAGCAAGATGAGGTGTGCGAGCAATGAGCGTTTGGAATTTCTCGGCGATGCCGTGCTGGACTTGGTTGTGAGCGATTTTTTGTTCGCAAACTTCGCTGGCGCCGATGAGGGCGAGCTGTCTCGTATGCGCGCGGCGCTGGTAAATGAGAAGTCGCTAGCTAAAATAGCCCTAAATTTAGGGATTGGCGAGCATATTTTTATGTCAAACGCCGAGGAGAACAATGACGGGCGCAACAAACCCTCGCTTTTGTCCGACACGCTCGAATCCCTCATCGCCGCGATATACTTGGAATCGGGCTTTGAGCGTGCCAAAAGCGCGGTGCTGAGCCTGCTAAACGCGAACTACCCGCACATTGACGCGGCGCATCTTGCGAAGGATTACAAAACGCGCTTGCAAGAATACACCCAAGCCACGCTCGCCCAAGCCCCTGAATATGAGACTTTGCGAGCCTTTGGACCCGACCACAAAAAGCTTTTTGAAATCGCCTTGAAGCTTGATGGCAAGGAGTTTGCGCGCGCAACGGCGGGCAGCAAAAAAGAGGCGCAGCAGATGGCAGCGAAGATTGCGCTTGAAAAGTTGAAATTTGAGTAGAATTCGGAATTTTTGGGCTTTGGGATTGAATTTTGGTGTGAATTTTAGGGTTTCTTGGATTGAATTTGCTTTGGGTTGTCGTGGCTAGCGGGCTTAGCTTGCGGCGATAAATCGATTTT
>CAVJSG010000234.1:0-2818 GCA_963651895.1 Campylobacteraceae bacterium | reverse complement strand
AATATCAAAAGCCATAGCTTTTTAAACTATGGATTGCCACGCAAAAATTCGCTAAACACTCGTTTTTGCTTGCAATGACGGATTTCTTGTGAATTTAGGGTTTCTTAAAAATGGTGTTTTTGCGAATTTTTTGGGATTTTTTTAAAAATCACGGATTTTTTGAATTTATGCAAATTTTATGGAAATTTTTAGTTATGTAAATTTTTAAGAAAAAAATTCACGGAATTTTTGGAAATTCCGTGAATTTTTATTTGTTTGTGGATTGTTTCGGCTTGACAAAGTCAAGCCTCGTAATGACGAAGTTATAGGCGTTTCAAAGCAAAATTCAGTAGCTCAAAAAAACAAAAAAAGCTACATCATTCCACCCATACCGCCCATTCCTCCCATACCGCTCATATCGGGTGCGGCGGGCTTGTCCTCTTTGATTTCGCTGATGGTTGCCTCTGTGGTAAGCAGCATACTAGCCACGCTGACGGCGTTTTGCAGGGCTATGCGCGTAACTTTGAGCGGGTCGATGATGCCCTCTTTGTTCATCGAAACGCCGACTTCGCCTGTGGCGGCGTTAAAGCCGAAATTCTTATCCTTAGCTTCCTCGACTTGATGCACTATGATGCCCGCGTCAAAGCCCGCGTTTGTGGCGATTTGTCGCAAAGGCGCTTTGATAGCCCTTTTGACGATGTCATAGCCTATGGCTTCATCGCCGGCGAGCTTTAAATTCACTTTTTGCGCCGCGTGGATGAGTGCCACGCCCCCGCCTGCCACTATGCCTTCCTCCACAGCCGCCTTTGTCGCACTTAAAGCGTCATCGACTCTGTCTTTTTTCTCTTTCATCTCCACTTCGGTGGCTGCGCCGACTTTTATTAAAGCCACGCCGCCGCTGAGTTTGGCGAGCCTTTCTTGAAGCTTTTCTTTGTCATAATCGCTCGTAGTCTCGGCGATTTGGGCTTTTATCTGCACTATGCGTGCGCTAATGCCCTTTTTATCGCCTGCCCCACCTACTATGGTGGTGTTGTCCTTGTCGATTATTATGCTTGAAGCCTGTCCCAAGTCCTGCAAAGTCGCGCTTTCAAGGGTTCTGCCCACTTCCTCGGCGATAACCTCGCCGCCCGTTAAAATGGCGATGTCCTCTAACATTGCTTTTCGCCTATCCCCAAAGCCCGGAGCTTTGACTGCTGAGATGTTTAGCACGCCGCGAAGTTTATTGACAACGAGTGTCGCCAAAGCCTCGCCCTCGATGTCCTCAGCTATGATTAAAAGGGGCTTGCCGGTCTTTTGAATTTGCTCTAAAATAGGCAGCAAGTCTTTTAGGCTTGTGATTTTCTTATCAAAAAGCAAAATGTAGGGGTTTGAAAGCTCTACTATCATCTTTTCGGCGTTTGTGATGAAATAGGGGCTTAAATAACCTCTGTCAAACTGCATACCCTCGACCACGCTTAACTCATCGTTTATGCTTTTGGCTTCCTCGACCGTGATGACGCCGTCTTTGCCGACTTTTTCCATAGCATCGGCGATGAGTTTGCCGATGTTTTCGTCTGAATTTGCCGAGATGGTGGCGACTTGGGCGATTTCTTTCTTGTCTTTTACCGCACTAGCAAGGCTTTTAAGCTCCTTAATGAGTGCCTCGCACGCTTTATCCATACCTCGCTTGACTTCGATGGGGTTCGCGCCTGCTGTGATGTTGCGCAAGCCCTCTTTGAAAATCGCGTGCGCCAAGATAGTGGCTGTCGTGGTGCCGTCCCCTGCTTGGTCTGCGGTTTTGCTCGCTACCTCGCGCACGAGCTGAGCGCCCATATTTTCGAGGCTGTCTTTAAGCTCGACTTCCTTAGCCACGCTCACGCCGTCCTTTGTGATAGCCGGCGCGCCAAAGCTCTTTTGGATGAGCACATTGCGCCCGCGCGGTCCCATAGTAACCTTCACGGCGTCATTTAGCTTGCGCACGCCCTCGTAAAGCTTGTTTCTAGCTTCGTCTGAGAAGATGATTTCCTTTGCCATTGTCTGTCCTTTCGTTATTTGACGATACCCAAGATATCGTCAGTGTTTAAAACTAGGAACTCCTCGCTGCCTAGTTTCACCTCAGTGCCGCCGTATTTGGCGAACAAAATCTTATCGCCCTTTTTAAGCTCGCTCACTTCGCTGCTTACGGCGACTACCTCGCCCATCAGGGGCTTTTCCTTGGCGTTGTCGGGGATGATGATGCCCGATGCCGTTTTGTTGGTTTCCTCCACGCGTTTTGCCAAAACGCGCTTGCCTAGGGGTTGAAAATTCATTGTTTGTCCTTTCTGCGTTTAACGCTTTTTAAAATTTGAAAACGGCGAATTATAAACAAAAAAATTTAATTTGTCAATACCTTGCCAAAAATTTTTCACAAAAGTTTAGTGAAGCACGCTAAACTTTTTTTAGTTTGTAATGCTAATGTTTTTGGAAAATGCCACTGCCGCTGAATTTTACGAGAATTTCTTTGAGAATCTATGGGGTAAATTTGAGCGGTATTTTAAAAATTCACGGAATTTGCGTGAATTTTTAGCCAAAATTCGCAGAATTTAGCAAAAAATTCACGCTTTATTGCAAAATTTGTGAATTTTTACTCAAAATTCACGCGAAAAATTCACGAAATTCACAAAAATTCACGCATTTCATAGCACTTTATAAAACCCTTTTAAACAGCCTTTAAATTCAAAGCGTCCTTAAAAACGCTTCCAAAGCCTCGATTTCATCGGCATTCAAATTCAAGGGGTGAATTAACGGCGATTTTGTGGGCTTTAAAACCTTACCGTCTTTATCTACCACTAATTTTTTGCGCTCCACGATTTTATTATCC
>CAVJSG010000233.1:0-2824 GCA_963651895.1 Campylobacteraceae bacterium | reverse complement strand
GAGCAAGCTTACCATTTCATAGGGATATAAAAATATATGTGAAAGGATTTTATTTCAAAAAAATTATTTAATGTTTATAAAATAGTAAGACTCTTAAAAAAAAATTGTGTGGCTTTTCTCTATCATTCTACGGGTTTAATCGATATGATTCCTATGAAAAATATGGACAAATTTTACGCAGAAATTTACGCAAAAGAAACAAAATGTTTTGCAGAAATTTTTGAACGCAGAACCGCCCGAGCTATCGAAGATAGAACCATAGGTAGTTCGTTTATCGACAAAGAAAGGCTTGGAAAATTGTATAGGGATTATTTTAGATGACATTAAAGAAATGTATCGCAGCAATTATGGTGAAAAAGAATTTGAAAAATGTCTTAACCAAAAGCTGAAAGCAAAGGGTTCTAAATGTTTGAAAGGCAGGTAGGGTAAGTCTAAAACAATAAAGCGGTAAGTTTTATTTTAAATGAATTTAGCTCACCGCTTTTAAAAATTGCTTTTTTATCACTAAACGGTTTATCCTACTTTTAAACCACTTAAATCAAAGCTTATCATAAGACTTACCACAATCGCTTTTCTCAAAGAATTCTCTTGGTAGTTTCTGATTTGACTTCGTAGTCTATTGTGCTATAATTTAGAAAAGAACTAATAATGTCATTATTAGCAACGATAAATTGTGTTCCATAGACAATAAAGTAAATTATCTTAATAGATGATTTATGCAATTTGTTTCTAAATATCAAAGAAAAGGAACACAAAATAACAAAGCTCAAAAATATGCTATTTACACTATGCAGAACGATGTTTTGTCGCAAGAATTTGAGTTTTTTCAAGTAAAAATATAACATTCCGCAGAAAAATATCGACTATGTATTATCGTTTAAATCTTACGCAAGCTAATGTGGATTTTGCAAATACGCACTATCAAATGCAAATTCGGACTCTAAAGGCTAATTTTATGGGCATTTGCACTAGGACTTTCTATGTGTAATTCTCAATAGCGGGCAAAAACGGCGAAGTGCAGCTTACTGACGCGCTTTTAGCACAAGCGACAAACGGGATGGTGCTAGCCTATAAATTTCAAGGCAAACGCTTTGACTGCGGCAGCGTGGAGGGCTTTGTCGAGGCGACAAATTATTTTTACAAGGCGTGTGGAAAAAAGGCGTGAATTTTGGAGTTGGCGTGAAAATTCACAAAATTCCGTGAATTTTTTGTCAAAGCCGCTAGAATTTCATAAATTTTTGTGAATTTTCGCGTAATTTTTGCTAGAAATTCACAAAAAAGCGTGAATTTTTTGGCAAAAATTCACGGAATTTTAACTTTCCAAAAAGGATTTTCAAAAATTCCGTGAATTTCGCACTTCACGCGGCGTAAAAGCCACGCAAAAATTTTGCAAAGCCCCACAAAGTGGGGCTTAAACACAGCTAAACCCCCGCAAAATCCTCGCAAAGCCCCTATTAAACATACCCAAACAAGCTAGCCAAGATGTAACCCACAACGCACGAGCTTATGACGCCCACGAGTCCGGGGATGATGAAGCTGTGGTTGATGACGAATTTGCCGATGTGCGTGGTGCCTGAGCGGTCAAATTGTATGGTCGCTAGGTCGCTTGGGTAAGTGGGCAGTATGTAGTAGCCATAGCAAGCCGCCGCGAAAGCCACGATGATGCCAGGGCTTACCCCCACGCTTAAAGCCACAGGCACGAAAGCTACGAGCGCGGCAGCTTGGGAATTTACGAATTTTGACACGAGCAAAAGCATCAGCGCGTAGGTCCAAGGATGCTCGCGCACCACTTCGCCCAGCGTGGCTTTTAACATAGGAATGTGCGATGCGAACATTGAATCCGCCATCCAAGATATGCCAAACACCGCTACCATCGCTATCATACCGGATTTGAAAATGGCGTTGTTGCCTATGTCGCTTACTTTGACTTTTGTGAAAATCACCAAAGCCGCACCAGCCATAAGCATAAACATTTGTATCACAGCCACCATCCCCATAGGCTTGCCATCAAAGCTTGGGCGCAAATTTGAAAACGCCCCCAGCAAAGCCACAAGCGCGATGGCACCTAGGAAAATCCACATCGCAGCCCATTGTATGCGTGGCAAATTCACGCCCAAAAGCGTTTTGTTCTCGCCATAGACATATTCTTTGAATTTCGGGTCTTTGAGTTTGGCTTGAAATTCAGCGTCCTTGTCGAGGTCCTTGCCGCGAAACCACGAGTAAATGCCCACGCACAGCACGCCCACCGCACCGCTTGGGATGGTGATTTGCAGCAAATTTATGTAGCCGTCAAAGCCCTGCATATGCGGCACGCCCTCTTTTAGCAGCATCGCGGTTAGCGTTACCACGGCAACGCTGACAGGCGAGCAGATGATGCCCATTTGCGATGCCACGCTAGCCCCTGCCATAGGGCGTTCGGGGCGGATGTTGTTTTTGATGGCGATATCATAGATAATGGGCATCATCGTATAAACCACGTGCCCTGTGCCGCAGAGTATGGTGAGAAACCAAGTAACGAAGGGTGCTAGGATGGTGAGGAATTTGGGGTTGCGCCGCAAAATTCGCTCGGCGATTTGTAGCATCACATCCAGCCCGCCGCTAGCAAGTAGCGTAGCACTAGCCGTTACCACGCAAAGTATGGTGAAAATGACATCCGTGCTTGGCTTGCCCGGCTTCACGCCAAAGCCAAAGGTAAGCACGAAAATGCCTATGCCACCGAGCATTCCAAGTGCCAAGCCGCCCTTTCGCGCGCCGTAGAAAAGACAAATCAACACTATGATGATTTGTATGGCAAACTGCTTGCCATCGCTGAGGTTCATTAGGA
>CAVJSG010000232.1:0-2827 GCA_963651895.1 Campylobacteraceae bacterium | reverse complement strand
TTTGCTTAACTTTCAAAAGTTAGTAAGCAGGTTAGTAAATTTTTTCTTGTTTGAAATTATAACACAAGAAAAGTAAATATGGGAATAAAAGGCTATCAAAGTCCTATTTTGCAGAGATTTGCAGAAAATCAAATTCTAAACCATTCTAATTGATTGTAAATCATTAAAAAGGTTTATGGTATCAAGGGGGAGACTTGAACTCCCGACCTCCGGCTTATGAGACCAGCGCTCTAACCAGCTGAGCTACCCTGACACAAGGCATCCAAAGCGAATGCAAAGGCAAATTTGTGTGGCTTGCTTTTGTGCTTTGGCGGTTTTTGCGATATTTTGCGCCGACTGCACTCGTGCAAAAGCTAGCAAATTCAGCCCTCAAAGCAAAAATTCACAAAAACAAGTCGAAATTATACCTTATTTTGCTAAAATTTCGGCTGATTTTTGTAAAATTTTTGCTAAATTTAGCCCAAAACTAGCAAAATTTTTTGCCAAATTCGGCAAAATGGGCTGAATTTTGATAGCAAATTTTATTTAGACAGGTGTCCGAGTGGTTGAAGGAGCACGCCTGGAACGCGTGTAAAGTGCAAGCTTTCGAGGGTTCGAATCCCTTCCTGTCTGCCATATTTTTGCCTTTTAAATGAATAGATTATCATAAACGCGGCATTTTTAAACGATTTCGCAAAAATTTGCGCAAAAATGCTAAATTTTAAACAAAATTTGGCTATAATTTCGCTTTGACTTTGGGCGTGGCAAATTTAAGCTGACAAAGTGGCTTAAATGCGGCGTTTGCGAGGGTTTTTTGGCTTTTTTGAGATTTTGTGGCTTTGCAAAAAAGTGCAAAATGGCATTTTAAAAGTTCGCAAAACACCGCCAAAAGCCTATAAAAAGCCACTTTGCAAAGGTAAAAGCGACACAAAGCACTATAAATGGGGCATTAGCTCAGCTGGGAGAGCGCAACGCTGGCAGCGTTGAGGTCAGCGGTTCGAACCCGCTATGCTCCACCATTTCGCCTTAAACGCACTTGTTTTTCATCGATTTTATCATTGTTTAAACGAAATTTATATCGACAAAGTGCTATTTAAAGCCACTTTAAAGGCTTTTAAACCTCGCACCGAACTCAAAATCTCACAAAATCCCAAGCACAAGGCATTCGCAAGCCTTCAAAGTGCCGCAAAACGCCTTACCCCAAAGCCGAGAGCAGCTCGCTCATCAAGTCGCCCTTGATTTGCTCGCCGTTTGGCATACTAAATGCCTCTTTTGCGCGTAGCAAATCGCCCTCGTCCTCGCGGAAACGCAGAGCATAAAGGCTCTCGTTTAGGCTATTTTGCGCCTCGCTGCCGATGAGCGTCTCGCTGTTTTTCAGCTCCGCAGACGCCGCACCCAAGCCCTCGTTGAGTTTAAAGGCGCTCTCATCGCCCATTTCATAGGCGTTTGCCGAGCTGTCGCCGCCGTTTAAGCCCATCAATAGCTCATAAAAAGCATTGTCGGCGAAGCCACCGCTGGTGTCCTCGACTTGCTTTTCGACTTGTTTGTAAGATCCCGTGAGTATATCGAACTCCAAGGTGGTTACACTCTTGTAAGATACCTGCATTGCTTGCTCCTTTTTTGAATTTATGCTTTAACACAAGCAAAAATCGTTCCTAAAACGAAATTTTTTCTCTCAAAGTCCAAAATTTTGGGCAAATTCCTTACGAAATTTAGCTCAAATGTCAAATTTTAGCCAAATTTTTCGCTAAATTTGCTCCCAAAGCCAAATTCTGCAACAGCAAAATCGCCATCCTCGCTTTTTATCGCTATTTGCTTTCAAATTTCATTAACAAGTGGCGATTATAGCACAAATTTTTATTTAATGTCAAGCTTTTTTCGTATTTTGTGGCAAATTTTTTCAAAATTTTGCTAAATTTTAGGGCGTTTTGCGAAAATGCTAGTGATTTTACAGCGGTGCGAGCGCAAAATTTGCACATAAATATGCGTATAGCGGGGCTTTGGAAAAAAATGCATATATAATGTATGGAAATAGCGTGGAATTTGTGGATGAAATTTGAATTTTGGCTAAATTTTATGGGGTTTTGCGAGCGTAAAATTTAGTTTTTAAAGCATTTTCAAGTGCCATTTAAAAAGGCTTTTAATGCTTAATTCCCACACGCGTAAGAATTTTTGCGGCGACAAGTGTGCTGCGTAGCTAGTTTTTTATCGGCGCACAGGTTTTGCGGCACTAAATGCGCCGCAAAGCCCCTTAAAACGCTTAATCCCCGTGCGTTGGGTGATGCTCAGGCTCGGGTTCTTTGTTTGCGAGAAATTCTTTTTTCGCCTTGTCGCAAAGCTCGTCTCGCAGGACTCTGTAAGCGTTGCGGCTTGCGATTTCCTTTTCTGTCAGGGGTCTGTCTTCGAGCCAAGATATGTGAAAGTAGGTGTCATCGGGCTTTGAGTGGGCTTTATAAAAATCCACATAGTCGAAATAGTCCTTCTCGCTCTTATACTCCACGCTTTCCTCGATGTAAATCGTGGGTCCAAAGCCCTTGTGGTTTTGCGTGTTGTGCCCAAAACCTGCGGCGTATCTTACCTTGTAAGTGTGCATTTTTCGCTCCTTTTTGTGTAAATTTCGCCTAAATTCTAGCGAAAATTTGCTCTGCACTTGTGAAAAATTTAAAAATTTGCGAAATTTTTGGCGTTAATGTTACGAATTTACACACTCGCACAAGTCGCTTTAAACTTGGCGAATTTTTGAGAAATTTAGGCTATAATTTTGAGATTTAAATTTGGCTAAATTTGGCGAAAATTTAGTAAATCTTGGAATTTTTGGCAAAATTTATGAACTTTTTAGTCAAATTTT
>CAVJSG010000231.1:0-2887 GCA_963651895.1 Campylobacteraceae bacterium | reverse complement strand
CCCTAAAATCTACCCGCCATAAAGGCTTAAATTTGGGATAAAATTTAGCCCAAATTTAAGCAAATCCCTAGAAATATGACCCTAAAAGAAAAATTTAGACAAAGTCAAAAGGCGCTCTTAAAAAGGCACGCGAGGTGCTGTGTAACGCCAAATTTTAGGCTTTTCAAAGAACTAATAGCTGTCATTGAAAAAAGCAGGGCGAGTGGCAAAAGAGTAAATTTAAAAACAAACAAAGCCAAAAAGAGAATTTTGCTATTTTTGCCCCTGCCTTATGAGCCGAATTTATCGCGCTTTCGCCGTGAATTTGCAAAAAAATTTGAAATTTTTGTGCCATTGTTGCGAGATGAAAACATAAAAATGGTAAAATTAAGGACGCCTTTTAAAAAAGGGCGTTTTGGGATTTATGAACCGCTGAATTCGCCTTGTGCGCGCCGCATAGATATAGCCATAGTGCCTGTGCTGGGCGTGGATAAGCAGCTTAAAAGAGTGGGACACGGATTTGGCTTTTATGATAGATTTTTTCAAAATTTGGGCTATAAGCCTTTGATTATCTTTGTAAGTGCGTTAAGGGCACTTTGCGAGCAGAATTTAGGGCAGAAGCACGACATACAAGCTGATTTCTACATAAATCCCTACCAAAAATTTCACAAAAAGGTATGGAAAAATGGTAGAAGTTATCATCGCATTTATCGCCGCTCTGGTGGGCGTTGTGGTGGGTTTTGCGGTATCTAAAAAGATAAATGACGCGAAATTCGACATTTTCACCGAGCAGGCAAAGGCAAAGGCAAAAGCCATCGAATACGAGGCGGAGCTCGTTTTAAAGGACGCCAAAAACAAAATCGAGGACGCGGCAAGCGCGGCTCGCAAAGAGTTTGAGGACAGAGGCTACAAGCTGCAAAAGGATTATGCGCGCAAAAACGAGGCTTTAAAGCAGTTTGAGCAAGGGCTCAACGCCGATAAAGCCGAGATAGACAAGGCGCACTTTGAGGCGCAAAGCCTATACGAACAGGGTTTGCGCGTGAAGGCTGCCTATGAGCAAAAGCTGCAAGAGTCGATGAATGTTTTAGAACGCCAAGCGGGGCTTACGCAAAACGAGGCGCGAAATATAATTCTTGCGAAAGTCGAGGAAAATTCACGCGCCGAAATCGCTCACATCGTGCGCAAATACGAAGAGGAAGCCAAGGGAGAGGCAAAGCGTAAGGCAAATTTCATCATAGCCCAAGCCACTTCGCGCTTTGCGGGGGATTTTGCGGCAGAACGGCTCATAAATGTCGTCAATATCAAAAATGACGATTTAAAAGGGCGCATCATCGGCAAGGAAGGGCGCAATGTCAAGTCGCTTGAAATGACGCTGGGCGTGGATATCATCATTGATGACACGCCCGGTGCTATCATCGTTAGCTGCTTTAACCTTTACCGCCGCGCCATCGCCACCAAGGTCATCGAGCTTTTAGTGGAGGATGGGCGAATTCAGCCCGCTCGCATCGAGGAAATTCACGAAAAAGTCTGCAAGGAATTTGAAAATTCCATACTCGAAGAGGGGCAGACTATCGTAATGGACTTGGGGCTAAACAAAATGCACCCTGAAATCGTAAAACTCATCGGCAAGCTAAAATACCGCGCCAGCTACGGACAAAACGCACTCGCGCACTCCCTTGAAGTCGCGCACCTTGCAGGCATCATCGCGGCTGAGTGCGGCGGAGATGAGAATTTAGCCCGCCGCGCAGGGTTACTCCACGACATCGGCAAGGCGCTAACGCACGATTTTGAGGGCTCGCACGTGGATTTGGGCGGCGAGCTTTGCAAACGCTACAAGGAACACCCCGTAGTCATCAACGCCATCTACGCACACCACGGACACGAGGAAGCCACAAGTGTCGAGTCCGCCGCAGTTTGCGCCGCTGACACTCTCAGCGCAGCCCGTCCGGGCGCACGCCGAGAGGTGCTAGAAGCTTTCTTAAAGCGTGTCAATGAGCTTGAAGACATCGCCAAAAGCAAAGAGGGCATCAAAAACGCCTACGCCATAAATTCAGGGCGCGAAATCCGAGTCATCGCAAATGCAAACCTCGTAAATGACGATGAAGCGGTGCTTTTAGCCAAAGAAATCGCCAGCGAAATCGAGGAAAAAGTGCAGTATCCGGGCGAAATTAAAGTCAATGTCATCCGAGAGTTGCGCGCTATGGCGACCGCAAAGTGAGAGCCCGTGCAAGATACCATAAATGCGCTGCTTGAATGGGGCTATGTGCTTTTGTTTGTCTATTCTTTGGGCGGCGGGATGGTGGGCATACTCGCCGCTGGCATAGTGAGCGCCTCGGGGCATTTAAACCTATACGCGTGCGTGCTTTTAGCCTTCGCCTCAAACCTCACGGGCTCGACTCTGCTTTTCATCTTGGGGCGTTACTACAAAAAAGATTTAATGCCCTACTTTCGCAAACACCGCCGCAAACTCGCACTAGCACAGCTTAAAATCAAACAGCACGGCAATTTCTTAATAATTTTTCAAAAATTCATCTACGGGCTAAAAACCTTTGTGCCCATAGCTGCGGGCTTTGCGCGTTATGACTTTGCTAAATTTAGCGCATTAAACGCCCTTGCCACGGCACTTTGGGCGGTGATTTTGGGGTATTTGGGCTTTTTAGCAGGCACTTTCATCAGACAAATCGCCGATGCCATAAGTGCTTACCCCTTTATTTTCCCACTTTTTTTACTCTCTCTCGTGGGTGGAATTTGGTTTTATTTATCGCGTTTTTCGAGGAAGCCAAAAAAGTTGAGGTAAGGGGTTTTAAAGCTTAGCAATGATAATTTTATTTAAATAAATTTAAACAAAAAATTCAAGCCAAGCCTCCAAAAACCTCCAAATTCAACCAAACCCCAAAAATTCAAAGCA
>CAVJSG010000230.1:0-2904 GCA_963651895.1 Campylobacteraceae bacterium | reverse complement strand
GTGCCAAGCAAGCTAAATAGGGACTTGTTTCACTCGCGAGTCGGTGCGGCGGTGATTTCAAGCATCGAAAGCCGCCACAAACGCTACAAAAGCCTTGACATAGGCATTTGCGCCCACAAAAAAGTAAAAAGCGTCATAGTGCAAAAACGCACGCCCTACGAAAAGGACTCTGCCTCGGCTACCTCAAACGTGCTCGCCCAAATTTTAGGGCAGCACGGCAAAGTCATCATAGGCGACAGGGCTTTGCGGGCATTTTTGCAAGATGAAAGTAGCTATATAGACCTTTGCGAGGCTTGGTATGCGCGTTACGCCCTACCTTTCGTGTTTGCACGCTTTTGCTACACGGGGAGGGGCGAATTTTTCAAAAAAATTTTCACCCCCTTTTTGCGCCGCAAAATCTTCATCCCGCGCTATATTTTAGACGCCTACGCGAAAAGCCGCGGGATAAATTCAAAAGACATTAAAACTTATTTGCAACTAATTTACTATAAAATTTCATTCAAAGAAAAAAAGGCGTTGAAATTATTTCTAAACAAAACAAAGGAGTTAAGATGAACTATGTAAATTCCGTGCTTGAGTCGCTTAAAGCCTACAACCAGCCTGTGTTTTTTCAGGCTGCTACGGAGGTGATTCGCTCGCTTGAACCCATACTCAAAGCCGAGAAAAAGTATGAGGAACACGCCATTTTAGAGCGTCTCGCCGTGCCTGAGAAAACGACTATTTTTCGTGTCGTTTGGATAGATGACGCGGGGCGGGCAAACACAAATTTAGGCTACCGCGTGCAGTTTAGCTCGGCACTTGGACCCTACAAGGGCGGCTTGCGCTTTCATCCGAGTGTGAATTTGGATGTGCTTAAATTCTTGGGATTTGAGCAAATTTTCAAAAATTCACTCACGGGGCTGATGATAGGCGGGGCAAAAGGCGGTGCAAACTTCGAGCCAAAGGGCAAGAGCGAGGCTGAGATAATGCGCTTTTGCCAAGCCTTTATGAGCCAGCTTTCCAAAATCATCGGCGCGACAAGCGATGTGCCAGCCGGGGATATCGGCGTTGGCGGGCGAGAAATCGGCTATATGTTTGGCAAATACAAGCAACTCACAGGGCTTTATGATGGCACGCTCACGGGCAAGGGGCTTAAATGGGGCGGCTCGCTTGCTAGAACCGAAGCCACAGGCTATGGCTGCGTTTATTTTGCGGATGAGATGCTCAAAAAGGCTAAACAAGGGCTCGCGGGCAAGGTTTGCGCCGTCTCAGGCAGCGGCAATGTCGCCATTTACACCATAGAAAAGCTGCACGAAATGGGCGCAAAAGCCGTAACCATCAGCGATAGCTCAGGCTTTGTCTATGATAAAAACGGCATCGATGTGGCTTTGCTAAAAGACATTAAAGAGGTGAAGCGCGGGCGCGTGAGCGACTACGCCAAGGCTAAAAAGGCTGAATTCACGCCAGCTAGCGCATACAAAAAAGGCACAAACGGCGTGTGGAGCGTGCCTTGCGATGGGGCGTTTCCAAGCGCAACCCAAAACGAGCTAGCTTTGGAGGACGCCAAGACGCTTTACAAAAACGGCTGCCGCTTTGTCGCAGAGGGGGCAAATATGCCAAGCACGCTCGAAGCCATCGAATTTATGCTCGCGCAAAAGGACTTTTACTTCGCGCCCGCAAAGGCTGCAAACGCCGGCGGCGTGGCGACTTCGCAGCTTGAAATGCAGCAAAACGCTGCTATGACGCAGTGGAGCTTCGCCGAGGTCGATAAAAAGCTGCACGACATAATGAAAAACATTTTTCATATGTCTTATGACACCGCGAAGGAATTCAAGCACGAGGGCAATTTGCTCATCGGCGCAAATATAGCTGGCTTTCGTAAGGTAGCAGACGCGATGATAGAGCAGGGGTATTGCTAAATTCGCTTTATTTTAGCGGCGAATTCTTGCGGATGCCTTTTATGCTTCGCACTCTTTGGGTCGCGGAGTGTTCGCGTGCGGCAGTGAGGCTTACTATGTGCCCTTGCCGCACGCTTTATAACCACGAAAATAGCTCGAAAATACCGCACCTTGTCAAATTTTGCCTAAAAATTCACGCTTTGGCGTGAATTTTCGCCTTTATTTTAATAACTTTGTGAATTTTCGCGAAATTCCGTCATTGCGAGTGTTGCGAATGCAACGCGTGGCAATCCACACTTTATTTGCTGTTAGCCTTTGCCATTTTTGAGAGAAGTGTAAAATTTAAGTGAAATTCCATCATTTCGAGTGCGTTTTTGCAAAAAACTGCAAAACAATCCGCCACACGCAGTGCATTTTGTAAGAGAAAATTCACACCAAAATTTACAAAATCCCCAAATTCACGCCTTTGCCTCGTATAAATTCAAAAGCAAGGTCGCTAAAATCACGCTCGCCCTGCCATTTAGCCGCGCTAACTCGTGCGCCTTGTAGAAAAACTCCAAGTCCCTTTCGCTCAAAGCGTGGGTTTTAGGGCTTTGCAGGGCTAAATTTGCGATGATTTCTTGCAAAGCCGCCTTGTCCAGCCCCTCGTTTTTTTGTAAGAATTCAAGCATTTTTTTAAAATCCAGCCCCGCCAAATCAAGCCCCAAATCCCCACGCAGCCGCTTTTTGCGCCGCACTTCGCAGATGAAACGCGAGCGCACGGTGGGCAAAAGCAGATTTTTGGAGGGGCAGACAAGCAGGAATTTCACATTTTTGGGCGGTTCCTCAAAGAGTTTTAGCAAGAAATTTTGCGCCTCGCCGCGAAAGGCGTTTGCCATTATCACTATGATTTTTTCGCTGTTTTCGGCGATGAAACTCTCCCTTTCCACCGCGCGCGCATCGTCCATTAAAAAATCTAACGCCGGTGTTTTGGGGATAAAACGCAAATTTTTCTCGCCAAAGTCCCGCAGCATCTGCTCTCGCACAC
>CAVJSG010000229.1:846-2906 GCA_963651895.1 Campylobacteraceae bacterium | reverse complement strand
ATGTTTAATCCACGCCCCAAAAAATCGATTTCTCATCCACAATCAAAAGCCCGAGTGAGTGGCTTTATTTTGGGCGTTTGCCGTGAATTTTTGGATTAAATTCACGGAAACACTTTGTTTTTTGGCATTTCTAGCGTGGAATTTTGTGAATTTTTGAGAAATTCAAAAGAATTTCACATAGTATTTTTACCAAAAATACTCTGTGAAATTCTTTGCAAAACACCATAAAAACGAGAAAGGACAGCGATGAACAGCTTTGGCACGAGGTTGAGATTTACGAGCTTTGGCGAGTCGCACGGCGCGGCGGTGGGCTGCGTGCTGGACGGCTTGCCCGCAGGACTTCGCATAGACGAGGCTTTTTTGGAGGCTGAAATCGCCAAACGCAAGGGCGGCAGCCGTTTTGCCACGCCACGCAAGGAAAGCGATAGGGTAGAAATAATAAGCGGCGTTTTCGAGCAAAGCACGACAGGCACGCCTCTGGCGATGATTGTGCGCAATGAAAATCAGCATTCAAGGGACTATGAGAGCGTTAAAGACTTGTTTCGCCCCGCCCACGCGGACTTTACCTACTTCGCCAAATACGGCATTCGCGACTGGCGAGGCGGTGGGCGTGCAAGTGCGCGTGAGAGCGTGGCAAGGGTGGCTGCTGGGGCTGTGGCGCAGCTTTTGCTGAATGAATTTCACATAGTGGTGCAAAGCGGCGTTTTTGCTGTGGGGGATGTGAAAAGTGAGCTTGAAAACACTGAGTTTGACTTTGAAAATGCTGCAAAAAGCGAGATTTTCGCCCTTGATGAAACCCTTGAAAGTGCTTTTAAAGAACAGATTTTAAAGGCAAAAAACGCCAAAGACAGCGTAGGTGCAGCCGTTTTTACCCGCATAAGTGGCGTTGTAGCAGGGCTTGGCGAGCCTTTGTATGATAAATTAGATAGCAAGCTAGCCCACGCTTTGATGGGTATAAACGCGGTAAAAGCCGTAGAAATAGGGCTTGGAGCGAGGGCGAGTGCGCTCAAAGGCTCACAAAATAACGATTTGATGAGGGACAAAGCCTTTTTAAGCAACAACGCGGGGGGCATCCTTGGGGGCATAAGCACGGGGCAGGACATCGAGCTTAAAACCTACTTCAAGCCCACGCCGAGCATATTTTTGCCGCAGCAAACTATGGATAAACGCGGCGAAAACGCCATTTGCGAGCTCAAAGGCAGACACGATGCCTGCGTGGGTGTGCGTGGAAGCGTGGTTTGCACGGCTATGGCGCGGCTAGTCATCGCTGACGCGCTTTTGCTAAACGCGAGTGCTAATTTACAAAGGCTGAAAAATGCTTATAAAGTGTGAATTTATGGAGATTTGAAAGTATTTACAAGGCGTTTATAATGCTTTTAATGCGTGAATTTTGTAAAACAAAAATGTTTGCAAAAATGTGAATTTTATGAATTTTAAATGCTTGCAAAGCGTGAATTTATGGCATTTTTGAGTTTCGCGGTGTGAATTTGTGATTTTAATGAACTTGGTGGCGTGAATTTTAAGCACATTTTGTGGATTTCTGCGTTAAAATATGTGAATTTTTTTAATTTTTTTAATGCGGAAATTTTTGCCTAAACACCGCCACCAACGCCAAAATTTATATCCATTCTCGCTTTATTTAAAATGAAATGCTAGAATAAATGCTATAAAAAGGACACAAAATGACTAAATTCGGGGCAAAACTCTACACAGCCATTATCAAAAACAAAGCAAAAAGGCGGCTCGTTTATGATATATTAACAAATACCACGCTTGCGGATAAAATCATAAAGCAGGGCAAAGAACTCGAACAAGTGTTGTTAAATCAACAAATGCTATTAAGCCACAAACTCGAAAAAGCACTATACTACACGCAAAATTACCTCGCCAAACCAAGGCTGGTTGTCATTTTTATAGCCGGCGGACTTGGCAACCAAATGTATCTATACGCCTTTGGCAGGGCATTGCAAGAAATGGGACATAGCGTTATCTTTGATACTAGCTGGTTTTTAGAGGGTGCAAAATATGTGCAAAACGATGAAATGGGGGGGGGGGGGGGG
>CAVJSG010000229.1:0-836 GCA_963651895.1 Campylobacteraceae bacterium | reverse complement strand
CCCTAAATTCCACAACCACCCTAAATCCCAAAACCATAAGAAACCCCGAAATAACGCATTTTGATATTAGTTTGCCCTTGGACTTTGATTTTGACAAGGAATTATTTTTTGATTTGGTAGATAAGGATAGGGCGAAATTCCCGCCAAGCCAACGCCCACCCTACAAGCATCTAATGGACTCAACCACCATATACACGACCACCGCACTAAATTTTATCCACCCAAATAGCTATTTTTGTGCCTGCTACTTTTCGCTGGGCTACTTTAAACACATAGACTCCATCATTCGCACTGAATTTAGGCTAAAAAATCCCCTTTCCCCCACAAACGCTGCCTTTCAAAAGCACATTAAAAACACGAAAAATTCTGCATTTTTGCACATTCGCAGGGGCGATTATTTAGAAAATACGGACTATTATGTGAATTTAAAGGGCGAGTATTACAGCGGGGCGATAAATTATCTTAAAAGCAAACTCGCAAAGCCCCATATTTTCGTGTTTAGCAATGATATTTTGTGGTGCGAGCGTGAATTTTTAGCGACTTTAAACGATGAATGCAAAGAGGGCGTGAAGTTTGAGTTTGTGAAAAACAACGGCGAGGGCAATGCCGCCCAAGAAATGCAGCTAATGCGTGAGTGCGAACACGCCATCATCGCAAATTCCACTTTTAGCTGGTGGGCTGCTTACCTCATCGACAACCCACGCAAAATCGTGCTGATGCCAAATTCTTACGGGGGCGACTTCCCCAAAATAAGCTACGATGACACTTCGCAGGTGTATGAGGGCGTGGTGCTGGTGGATGCGTTTAGTGGCGAGGTGGTTTAGCCGCTTTTGTAA
>CAVJSG010000228.1:2149-2928 GCA_963651895.1 Campylobacteraceae bacterium | reverse complement strand
ATTTATTATAGTTTGCGAGAAAAAATATAAAGAAAATTTTATAAATTTAAATGACACTGGTCCCTATGCTTTGAATTTTTGATACTTTGGGCTAATTTTAAGATTTTAAGGCTATAAAAAGGATTAAAAAATGTCAAAAATTTTTCTCTACGCTTTTGGTTTTGTATTATTAGGTTTAGTGGTTTTTGCCCTGAAAGAAAGGCTTGGCAAGAGGGCGTTTAAGGTATTTGGCGCACTTTGTGGGCTGCTTTTTTTGCTAATTTTATTTTACGAATTTAGCCTTTTTCAAAAAAGCAAACAAAACGAAGCCTTATTATCCGCCTTTTCAAGCGGCAAAGCCCTGCGTTGCAAAGACTCGCAACAAAAAGATTTTAATGTCAGCAGCGCAAATTTCACTTATGATTACGGCACGAAAAGTTTTGTCGGCAAAGAAAAAAGCGTCAGTGCGCAAATTTTTAGTATAAAAAAGTGTGAATTTTATGAGTGATGCCCTGCTTGAAAAGCTCGATTTAAAGGGCTATTTGGAGGAATTTAGCGCACTTTGTGCGAGGGACAAACCGCTTTTTTTAGAAGGCGATAGCAGGCTTCATTTTGAGCGCATAAATGAGCTTTTTGAGCTTGATTTCACGCCGCCCCCACCCTGCGAAAATCTCGCCCAAAAACTCACGCACCTAAGCAAACAAGGCATTTTGCATTTGAGTGAAAGTTTTGAATTTATAAAAATCTTGCGCTATTTTAATTATTTAAAGGGGCTGAAATTTGAAAATTCGCTCAAAATT
>CAVJSG010000228.1:0-2139 GCA_963651895.1 Campylobacteraceae bacterium | reverse complement strand
TGAAGCCCTTGATGAGCGGCTTTTGCGTTTAAATGAGGCTACAAAAATAAAAAAAGAACAAATCCGTGCTGAATTTAAACAAATGCTTGCTAGCAAGGCTTTGCAAAGCCATCTCATCGACACGCAAATTCATTTTGTAAGCGAAATTGAGTGTTTATTAGTGCGCGGCGGACATAATCTAAATGCAAAAATCATCGCTAGAAGCAGTGGTGGTGGCTTTTATGTGGTACCACAAAATGTAGAAAAACTGCAAAATGAATGCGAAAAAATCCGCCAAGAAAAAGAAAAAATTCACTACGAATACGCACTTAAAATCTCTCAAATTTTTCATAAAGAACTGCCCTTTTTGCGCTTTATTGACAGGGCTTTTGACACCTTTGACGCATATTGCGCGCGCGTGCTTTTAGCGCGAAAAAAGGACTATGAATTTGTGCTGTGTGATAGCAGCCAAGACATTATTTTAAGGGACTTTGCGCACCCTGTGTTAAAAAACGCAAAAAGCGTGAGCGTGGATTTTACGCGCCAAGTTTTGCTAGTTACAGGCGTGAATGCGGGCGGCAAATCTATGCTTTTAAAGGGCATTTTAAGCGCGGCATTTCTCGCAAAGCACCTACTGCCAATGCACATAAACGCCGCACACAGCAAGATAGGCAAATTCAGCGGCATTGAAGCCATCATTGAGGACCCGCAAAATGTCAAAAACGACATCTCCACTTTTGCGGGGAGAATGCTTGCTTTTTCGCGGCTTTTAAGTGCAAAAAATTTGCTGCTTGGAGTCGATGAAATCGAGCTTGGAACGGACTTTGAGGAGGCTGCGAGTTTATATTGTGTTTTGATTGAAACTTTAATAAAAAAGGGCAGTAAAATCATCATCACAACGCACCACAAAAGACTTGCAATGCTGCTTGCAAAGCACGAGCAGGTGGGACTTTTAGCCGCTTTATTTGATGAAAAAACCGCTCGTCCAAGATATGAGTTTTTGCAAGGAACGGTGGGTAAATCCTACGCCTTTGAGACGGCTTTGCGTTATGGTATAAGTGCGAATTTAGTGGGCGCGGCGCGTGAAATTTACGGCGAAAATAAGCAAAATTTAGAGGAATTAGTGGGTAAAAATATAAATTTAGAAATTGAATTAAAAGAAAAACTAAAAGCCGCGCAAAGCAAGGAACAGCGGGCTCAGAGCGTATTAGAGGAATTAAAAAACCAAAAGACAAAAAATGATGAAATTTTAAAGGCGACTTTGGCGCGGCTGCAAATGCAGTATTATGGCGCGATTGAGGCTGCGAAAAATGCTCTAAATTTAAATGACACAAAGGACAAGCAAAGGGCGATAAATAGGGCAAATGAGCTGAAAAAGGCGGTTGAGCTGCCACAATTTACGCCCGATGAGAGCCTGAAAATAGGCGATTTCGTGCATTATAATAGCATTAGGGGGCGGATTTTAAGTATCAAAAAAAGCGAGGCTATCGTGGAAAGCGAGGGGCTCAAACTGCGAGTGGGGCTTGCTTTGCTTAAAAAAAGCGTGGCGCAAAATGAGCCTGAAATGAAAGGCAGCGTGAGCGTAGAGCGCAAGCAAAATGCGCAGATGAGCCTTGATTTGCACGGCTTGCGCGCGGACGAGGCGTTGAGCCTGCTTGACGCGTTTATCTCAGACGCCCTAATTGCAGGCTTTGAAGAGGTCATCATCTTTCACGGCATAGGCACGGGCAGGCTCGCCGCGCTTGTGAAGGACTTTTTAAGCGCGCATAAAAGCGTGAAAAGTTTCACGGACGCGCCCATAAATCAAGGCGGCTTTGGAGCGAAAGTAGTTAAATTTTAGGTAAATTTTTTAAAGAAATTCATAGGTTGATTCGGCGTTTTGAGAGTGTTTTTTAAAAGGAGAACTCTATGAAATTTTTGAATTTTTGCTTTTTGCGCAAAAGCAAATCCTATGAATTTCTTTAAAAAATTTGGGGTTTTCTCGTTTTTTTAGGCGACACTCGCGGCACTAAAAAGCCCAAGAAATGTGTCATTGCGAGACTTTGTAAAAGGCGAGGCGTGGCGCAAAAAAATTCACACCACACCCCCAAAAGCCACTTAAAGCAGCTTAGAACACAAACCTCACCCCGACATTTCCGCCGAAGTAATTCACCCCGTCAG